>CACXHF010000543.1 GCA_902767305.1 uncultured Eubacteriales bacterium | reverse complement strand
TTCCGCACATAACAGCCCTGCAGGCTGACCCTCTGTGCTTTGCAGGCAGGTTTCAGAAGTTCTTCTCCTTCTGCCGGCAGATGTCCGGGGCAAGAGATTCCTGGAATTTCCCTGGTGCAGCTCTTTTCCGGCGTTTCAAAGAAAGCCGAAGCCTGTCACCGGCGAATGAACGGATTCTCACCGGAGATTCCCCCGATACAAAAAATCCCCGGAAGCGGACCGAAGCAGTCTTCGGTTTCGTCTCCGGGATATGCCACTCAGGCAGATTCGACAAACTCAAATACCTCGATGACGACGGTATCATTCTCCGCACGGTAACTGATAACATTAAAATGACGGTCAAACACGGCTGCAGCCGCATCGTTCCCGTTATCGAACTCCCAGGTTTCCGGAGTCCCGATACTCAGACAATGACCGGAGTCCCGTCCGGAGATTCCGTTCCACCGGATCCTTACCGGACTTTGAATCTTTGCAATTTCAGGATTCAGTCTGTACGTCATGCTTACATCCTCCCATCGAGGAATTTCCCGGTTTCCTTATGATTAAACTCGGGAATCATCCAGTTGAAGAGGTCGATCAGCTCACCTCTGTCCCAGCTTCCCCGCTCCCGTATTTTCCGGATCTCGCTGCTGAACCGCTCGAGCTTTTCCGTGTTCGGTTCCAGCGCATTCTTGATAATCCCGATGCTCTCAAATTTGTCCATGTCGAGCTGTTCCCGGCTGGTATAGAATTCCTCGAAGTCTTTCTCTCCGGTCGTATCCGAACGGAAAAAATAGACAGGATACTGCTTTTTCGCCTTCAGTTCTGCCACCCGTGCCCGGGCTTCGTCCTCCGTCCCACATTGTACAGCCTGATAGCCCATGCTCTCCAGGTATTTCTCCGCAATGCTGCTGAATGTGACCATATTCAGTTCCTCATTCAGTTTCGGGAAATAGATATCGCGGTTTTCCCCTGTCAGACAGGAAAAGATGCACAGAAGTCCGGCTTCTTTCGGTGTGACAAAATACCGCCTCACATCATTCGGCGCGGACAGAGGCTGATTCTTTTCGATCCGCCGGTTAAAGCCGTAAAGCAGGCTTCCATCCGAAAAGGCCACATTGGCAAACCGGGCCGTGCATACCGGAATCTCGCGGCTCCGGCGGTTCAGGTACATCTCCATGATCCGCTTGGATGCGCCCATCATGTTGACCGGATTGGCCGCCTTGTCCGTCGAAACACAGAAGTATTTTCTGGCGCCCATCGCTGCCGCCTGACTCATTGTCCGGTCCGTATTAAAGATGTTGGTGTCGATCATCCGCATCAGCGTAAAGGGATCCTTTTCCGAGCGGACATGCTTGAGCGCAGACGTGTTGAACACGTAATCATATCCGCCGATCCGCTTCCTCTGTGCGTCAATGAAGCTGTCAAAAATCGACGATCCGCAGTCAAGGGCAAAGGTGGCAAATTCGCCGCTTCCGTAACCCGTGGATGACCGGATGTCACGCACGACTTCCACCAGATTGTTTTCACTGATATCCACCACGTGCAGCACACGGGGATCCCGGGAAAAGAGTTCCCGGCAGATAGCCGAACCGATCGTTCCCGCTCCGCCAATCACCAGAAAACGGGATGCGTGAATCTTTTCACGGAGCTGCTCCGCCCAGACCTTCATGTCCTCCACAAAAAGCGGTGCCGTTCTTCCGATCAGCGGCAGTATATGATCCATTGTATCTGTCCTTTCCGTTCATTGTTCCCGTCCCTGACAGAGGCATTTGCTTCCCTTTAAGCAGCAGACGGATCAGAGGTATGCGTTTAATTCATCCGGAATCGGGGGCAAATCCCTGAATGTCCGCTGCCAGAGCTTTGAGTCCGGATGAATGACCGCCTCAACGGTCATCAGAATCAGTTTAAAATACATTCCCAGGGATCGATGTTCGGCATACCAGCACTCAAGCGCCCCTTTGTACGGCATGATCACCGTATCATGGAATTTCTTTTTATCCTCTACTTTCTGCAGGATTTCCTCTTCATTGCGGAAAACAATGGACCCGATGCCGGACAGGCCCGGGGCTGAATCCGCCAGTTTCCGTTTCACCTCATCTGCATACAGTTCAAACTGCGACGGGACAATCGGCCGGTAACCGATAATGCTCATCTGACCGATGAGGATGTTCACCAGCTGCGGCAGTTCGTTGATCTTCGTTTTCCTCAGGAATTTCCCCATCGGAAGCATTCTCGGATCGTTCTTCTCCGTAAACAGACCGCCGGGCAGATTGGGGCTGTTTCTGAGCATCGTGGCAAATTTGAGCAGCTTAAACGGACGGTTTCCCTTTCCGATTCTGACCTGTCCGTAAAAAATGTCATGCTCCCCTGTCAGTTTAAGTCCGATCATAACCGGAATCATCAGCGGCAGCAGGACCAGGATGGCCAGCAGGCTGAACAGAATATCAAAAAAACGCGTCATCGGTTTATTTCCCCCAGTGATAAACTGCTAACAATGTACCCGTTACTTATTTATAGTTTCATTTTCTGCATGAGTGGATATATCATGCATCTTCTGTATCTGCTTCTCGTCAAACCCCTCTGTGCTTTCCTTCTGGCGTAAATTTCCAAAATTTCGTCGGAATTTTTTTATGGTATTTTAAAATTTTCTTATTTCAGACGTCGCTCAGATTCTAGTTCTGCTTTCGTACGACGTTTTCTTGGTACACTGTCTTTTTTCCCCTTTGGGCGTCCTGCAGGGTTCTTGGGATTGATATGTGATGGGTCAATGCCACTTAGAATCATTGCTTCAATCGCTGCTTCTTTTTCCAATGTCTTTTTGTTTTTGCTTCCAATAGGTCTTCCTCTTTTTCGTGGCTTTGTTATTTCGGCAGGCTTCAGAGCTTTTGGAATCGTATGTACATTATTTGACGTAGCAGTGTTTCTACGCTTGTTCACAGTCTCTGCAAAATTCTCAAAATACTCCGGTCTGATACCTACGGCTTCATACAGATCCTTATAGTCTTGAGACAGCATGTGAACGTCGTAATAACTGTTAGCAATGCCTCTCCTAAGATATATGCGATCCAGGCGCTGTATCATGACATTGGTATCGAGATCAAGAGATTTGCATGCCAGGAATATTTCATGTCTGATGATGTTGCCTACAAAACATACAGCAAACTTGCTTTCAATTCCCTCTGTATAATGTACCCGTGTTGCGTGAAAACCTTGCTGCGATTTCAGGATACAGTAGCCAGTTTCTGATGTGTCTCTGAGATGATAAAGCTGCAATGCCTTTTCTGCTCCAAATTCACGCGAGGACGCAAGTGAGAAAAAACCTTTCTTTTCCATTTGGGCATCCCAGACTTTATGCATCGGAATCACAGTTTTCTTTCCATCCAGTTCTTCAATGCGAAGGTATTAGGCTACTGCGTTTGATATCTTCACTTCTCTGCCATTGTCAAGCTTTGTTTGAATACTTCGCATCTCTTTTCTGATTTTTCTGGACAAATCTGCTGACTGGTTTATGCCGCGAAAACTGTCGAAATAGAGATTGATATATGCTTCAAGATCTGGATGGACACGGAAAAGAACTTGTTTCTTCGTGATTCCATATATTCCGCCTTCATCAGACACACAATACTGGCTTTTCCATTTGATTTTCTGCCCATCGGATTGAATCAGGGATGTATGACCGTATGTATCACATGGTGTCATGATAATATAGTCATACTTCAAAGAGATGATCGCTTGAATGACTTCATATGTACAGAATCCACTGTCCAGAATAACACCTTCAACCTCAATGGATGCATTTTTTAATAATGCAGCGATTTCCATAAATGCTTTGGCATCAATGACACTTCCCGGGTTGACATAGTATGTTATGGGCGTTCCGTCTTCAGCGTTAACAGCGTAAATGAACGATACGATCTTGGAATTACTGTGAGATTTTGCATAGCCAAATTCAGACAGATCGCTTTCTTTGACTTCGCAATCGTTATTCGAACCGTCAATGCTAATCCAGCACTTTGTAGCACCACGCTCCTGGCAGTGTTTCAACCAGCTGGTTCTGAATTGATCGATCATGTCGGATGTGATCTTTGATTTGAAGCAATCAGAATACCAACTGTCACTGTAAACGGTGTCAGAAAACAGTACTTCTTCCTGCATCCTGACAGGATACAATTGTGTTATATCAGACCGTGTCAATATCGAGTACATAGCATAATCCAAAATCGCATTCGTCAGACCAGGCCCGCAAGTTTTCAGCAACAGAGGATACATTCCTGTCTTATGGATAACTCCAAGGGTTAAGGCATAGCAACCAATATAGAGTCTGTCCGGTGCAAGTTCCTTTTCACCGTAGTACCTACTCCACTCTTCTGGATACATATCACGGAATGTGTCGTTGACATACATTGAAAAGGGCGTTGCTGCGTATCCGATTGTAACCGGTTTTCTGGTTCCATTAACATCTATATATGCCTCGATGCGCCCATCGCTCGATTTAGGTGAGAGACCTTTGGGAATAGGAATGGCAGCCTTTTCACGATATACTTTTCCCATTATAAAACCTCCGAAAAATATTCGACGATCGTCGAATATTTTATCACTATTTTATAATGGTGTCAATCTGCATATGATATATGGTACAAAGCCTGTGAAACAGCCTGTGAA
>CACXHF010000542.1 GCA_902767305.1 uncultured Eubacteriales bacterium | reverse complement strand
GCTTTCCGGCGTACAGCTGCGATATTTTGGATTTGCCAGTGCCGAGAAATGTGCGGAGCAGCTGGTGGAATGGGATCAGAAGTGAAGTGGACCGGCCGCTTCGGAAGGACGGAGTCTGCAGGGAGAAGTTGAGAAAAACGAGGAAAGTGAATATAATACTGATGCAGTTCTGGGATTGAGGCATCCCCTGTGCAAGTGACCCATATTCTTCCAGCAGCACCTCCGATCCGGTTGATTCTTGTGGAAAGGGACGACCGGATCGGAATGAAGCCTGCCGACATTTTTTGGAATGTCATGGCAGGCTTTTTTGTGCATCCAAAATGAGGAAAAGACAGTACCCGGAAAGAAATGTGGGTCGGGATGAAAAGAATTGTGGCTTGTGTATTCGCACAAAAGAAGGATAATCAGGGTGAAAAACAGCCAGAACACACAATCAAACCGAAAAAATAGGGGGTCACTCCTGTGAAGAGAACGAAAAAAGTTCCATCGGTTGCCCATACCTGGAGGCAGGACTGGAAGCGGAACAAAGCTCTTTACTTTTTTGTGCTTCCCGCTGTCGTTGAAGTCTTCATCTTTCACTATATCCCCATGTACGGTGCCCAGATTGCCTTCCGCAATTTCAAACCTGCCCGCGGCATCTGGGGCAGCGCATGGGCAGGCTTCAAATGGTTTGACCGCTTCTTTTCCAGCTTCCAGAGCCAGACAGTCATCGTGAACACGCTCGTGCTGAGCATTCTGCTGCTGGTCTGCTCCATGCCGGTGTCCATCTTTTTTGCACTGCTGGTCAACCAGTACAAAAATGCCAGCTTCAAAAAGGTCATTCAGACCGTTTCCTACGCCCCGCATTTCATTTCGACTGTGGTCATGTGCGGCATGATCATCCTCTTCCTGAGCCCGTCCCAGGGTCTCTATGGCACAATCTGCAAAGCGCTTGGCGTGACAGCCGGCAACCCCATGGGTGAGGCGGGCCTCTTCCGACCGATTTACATCCTGACGGACATCTGGCAGCAGATGGGCTGGGAATCTATCATCTATATTGCCGCGCTCTCCTCCGTGGATCCCGGACTGTATGACGCAGCCACCGTGGACGGGGCAGGAAAACTGCAGAAGACCATCCACATTGAGCTGCCCTCGCTTGTTCCCACCATCACACTCATCTTTATCATGCGCATCGGCGGCATTCTGTCGATCGGATTTGAAAAAGCCTATCTTCTCCAGAATAACCTGAACCTGAGCACATCGGAAATCCTGGCCACGTATGTGTATAAGGTTGGACTTGTGCAGAATGCACAGTACAGCTATTCGGCAGCCATCGGGCTCATGAACTCGGTGGTCAACATGAGCATGCTGATCTTCTTCAACTGGCTTAGCCGCAGGTTCAGTGAAAACAGTCTCTGGTAAGGATGTCCATGGAAGTGATGTTTCTGGAGGTTGCGATATGAGACAGGAAAAGCTTCGGAACATGAGCAGGGGAGATGCCGCCTTTACGGTCCTGACCTGGATCCTTGGCGCCCTGATCCTGCTGATTATCATCTACCCGCTCTGGTATGTGGTCATTTCATCCTTTTCAGACCCGGACCTGGTGCTCAACGGCAAGGTCTGGATTGTACCCCTCCGGCCTACCCTCGAGGGCTATCAGTATCTGCTCGGGGACGTGGCGATCTGGCTGGGTTACAGGAACACCATCATCTACGCTGTGGGAGGGACCACGCTGAGCATGCTGGTGACTGTGCCCGCCGCCTATGCGCTCTCAAGGCGCGACTTCAAGGCCCGAAGGCCTCTCATGCTCTTTTTCCTCTTCACCATGTATTTTTCAGGCGGTCTCATTCCCACGTACCTGCTCATCAGCAACACGCTGGGGATGTCCAATACTGTCTGGGTCATGATCATCCCGTTCTGCCTGAATGTTTACAACATGATCATTGTGCGCTCCTTCTTTGAGAGCTCGCTTCCACAGGATCTCTGGGAAGCCGCGCAGCTCGACGGCTGCTCGAACACGCGGTTCCTTGTCAGCGTTGCCATTCCGCTCTCCAAGGCAGTCATCTCGGTGGTCATGCTCTACTATCTCGTCGGCAAATGGAATGAGTACTTCAACGCCATGATGTATCTGCGGGATGCGAAACTCTCCCCCCTGCAGCTGATTCTTCGGGATATTCTCCTCCTCAATGAGACCATGGCCAATTCCACGACCGGCGGGGAAGGCTTTGACGCTTCGCTGAGGAGGGCGACCCTCGTCAAATATGGATCCGCGATCGTCGGCACCCTGCCCATGCTGATTCTCTATCCCTTTATTCAGAAGTACTTTGAAAAAGGCGTCATGCTTGGCGCCGTCAAAGGATGACACGGTATTCTGCCCCGGATGGGGTCAATAATAAGGAGGTTCTATCCATGAAAAAAACAGTCTCTCTTCTCCTGGCTCTGATCATGCTGATGAGCCTTTCGACCGTCACTGCCTCTGCGGAGGCACTCCCGGAGATCCATGTGCTGGGCAACACTGATGTCCGTCAGGCGTCCTGGGCAGAAATGGGCATGTTTAAGGATGCCGCAGCCGCTGCCGGCGTGAAAGTGAACTGGGAAGAAATCAGCACCGGCTGGGCTGAGAAAAAACCGATTATCCTCGCCAGCGGCAAGCTCCCGGATGTCATCATCGCCTACAGCATCACCGACAGCGATATCATCACCAACCTGGATTCCTTCCAGGATATGACCGAACTCATTGACCAGTATGCACCGAATGTCAAAAAGATGTTTGAAGAAGTGCCGGACTCCCTGTCCTCGGGCACCTACATGGGCGGCATCTACTCGCTGCCGCTGGTGACGGCCTACCGTCCGACCAGCTATGTGACGCTCAACATCAACAAGACCTGGCTGGATAAGCTGGGCCTTGCGATTCCGACAACCCTCGATGAATTTGAAACGTGCCTGAAGGCCTTCCGCGACAATGATGTCAACGGCAACGGCGACCCGAACGATGAGATCCCGCTCGACTTCCCGGTCCAGGGACACACCCATGACATTTACTGCCTGACCGGCGCCTTCGGTATTGTGGACAACCAGTCACCGCACATGATCTGCGTGGAAGACGGGAAGATCAAGTTCCTGTATGAAACCGAAGCCTTCTATAAGCTGACGCAGTACATTCACCGCTGGTATGCCGAGGGCCTCATCACGCCCGAAGTCTACACCAATGACTATGCGGCTTCCAACGTCGTGCGCACAACCGGCGACATTGCCACGGTCGGCGCAGCCACCGGCTACAATGCACCGAGTCTCTTCAGCAAGTTCTCCGATCAGTATGTGTCCATTCCGCCGCTTGCGTCCTCTGAGGAAGTCGCCATCAAATGGCCCTTCTCCACATCCGGCGCGGCCGTCAATGCCAACAAGTTGGTCATGAGCGCGTCCTGCGAAAACAAGGAAGCGGCCATGCGGTTCATCAACGAACTCTACTCGGATGATTTCGGCATTCAGGAATACTACGGCTCCTTCGATACCGGCGCAGTCACCAAGTATGATGACGGCACGTATTCCATCCAGCTCGTGGAGGGCTACGGCTCCATCGATGAGATGAAGTGGTATCTGTCGCCGGTCGACAACGGCTGCGGCTATTTCTCTCAGGATCTCCAGTCCAGAACCACCGCCCCGAAGGAACTGACCGACCGCACCGAGGTCGAGAAACTGTATACCCCCTACAAGAACGATGACCGCGGCATCTGGCCCGTGTATGCACGCTTTGACGAGGAACAGACCGAAGAGCTCGTCTATCTCCAGAGCGACATTGAGAACCTGGTCAACCAGAAGATGGCGTCCTGGTGCGTCAACGGCGGCATCGAAGAGGAATGGGATGCCTATCTCAAGAGCCTGAACACCATGGGTCTGGAAGATCTGCGCGCGATCTATCAGAGCGTGTATGACGATTTCTGGGCCAACGCTGAGTAAAATTCCATGAACATTGCATGGAGAGGCCTGCCCCGGCAGGTCTCTCCGTCTCTTGCAATCGGGGAAAAATCTGATATCGTATCTTTGACAACGAAACCAGGAAAAGGCAGGAACTGCATATGACAGACAACACGTTCTATGATCCGAAGCTTCCGGATCCCTTCCTGAAAAAGGATGGAGGGAGGGTGACAAGCCCTGAGGAGTGGCCTGAGCAGGCTGCGTATATCCGCGAGCTTGCCCAGGAAAACATGTACGGCACCTGGCCGGGGAAACCGGCATCCCTGGAAGCAAGGGTGATGGATTCCAAAGCGGAATATTTCGGCCGCGCCGTCCGGGATACGGTGGAGCTGGTCATTGACGGGAAATACCCCGTAAAGGTGGAATACATCCGTCCAAAGACAGAAGGCAAGCACCCGGTGATTGTGTACAATGCGTCGCCCCTCGGCATGCGCAGCCGCTCCGAATTTGAGGCCGTACTGACAGAGGGCTACGGCATCGCGTCCTTTGACCGGGAAATGATCCGCCCGGACTTTCAGCTGGCCGCCTACGGCGGGTACGAAAAGGAAGCGCGGGAGAGAGCATACCCGGATCTTCCCTGCGGGGACATCATGGCCTGGGGCTGGGGACACTCAGTCGTCGCCGACTGGTTGGAGACGCTTCCGGACACGGGAGAAATGATCTGCACGGGTCACTCCAGAGGCGGGAAAGCTGCCCTGTGCGCCGGCATCTTTGACGACCGTTTCCAGGTGGTCGCCCCGATGGGCTCCGGCTGCGGCGGCGCAGGCTGCGCGCGCTTCAGCGGAACGCTGGGACTGGACCGGCAGGATGAGACGAAGTGTGAGACGATTGGATTCATGTCGCACACCTTTTCCACCTGGATGAATGAGAAGTACACGACCTTCGGCACGAAGGAAGCTCCGTACCCGATCGGGGACGAAGTCAATCATTTCCCGATCGATGCGCATATGCTCCGCGCCGCATGTGCACCCCGTGCCGTCTTCAATTCAGAGGGGGCAGAGGATTTCTGGGCGAACTCCTTCGGCACGCAGCTGTGCCGGGATGCCGCGCAGCGCGTCTTTGAGTTCCTGGGCGTGCCGGAGAGGAACGGGTTCCATATCCGCGCCGGCATCCATGATTTCAACTGGAATGACTGGCTGGCGCTCCTCGACTTTTGCGACATTGTTCTCCGGCGCGAGCGGAAATGTCCGCTGCCGGACACGACAAGGGAAATCTATGTCATTGATCTGAAAAAGTACGCACCCTGGGCGTAAGGCAGCGCTCCGATGGAATGACGGCCCGGCACTCCGGATTATACGGCATCGGGTTATCAGGCCTGCACTGAAAGAGCCCTTCCGGGAACGGAAGAGACAATTGCCGCATGGACCTGAAAAAGGCCGAAATCCGGGCTGAAAACAACCTGTCAGCGGCAGGCAGGGCATGAGAAAAGAACAGGAGGGAACGAAATGCAGAGACAGCCGACCAAACGGACGTTCTATCAGTTCCTCCGCTATTATCTTCTTATTGCCCTCCTGCCGCTTTTCGTCATTGTCATCATCTTCTGCTATGAAAGCTTCGGGAGAACCAGGCAGTACTTTATCGATTCACAGAAAGCCATCACGATCAACGGCATCAGCACGCTGGAATCCCACCTGTCCATCATTCAGGGATATCCACAGCAGCTGGCCAAAAGCACCGTGGTCTCGGATTTCCGCCGCAGTCCCGATACCATGAACCGCCTGGCGCTCATCCGCGAACTGAACCGTGTGGTGGGAGGAAATGCCCTCATCTCCAATCTGCTCGTCTATTTCAGGGAATCAGAGATCCTAGTCAGCGCGTACTCCAATTCGTGGAGCAAGGAGGACATCCTGAATTCACTGGTGCTCCGGTATGCGCACCGGCATCCGGAGGAGATCCTGAATCTGGTATCTCACCTGAAGGCCTCTCAGGTCCTCCCCGAGGAACCGGTACAGATTGGCCCCCTGGAAGGCACGCGGGAAACGGTGAGTTTCCTCTCCTCACTCCCGGTCAACAACCGGTTTGCCTATGCGACCGTCATGATCATGGTGGATGCACCGTCTCTCCGCACCCTTCTCAGGGCAGACGCAGGCGATGCCTTTTTCCTCATGGATATTCAGGGCAGCGTGGTGCTCTCAGAGGGGCTGGGCACGCTCAGCGCCGCGGACCTTCTGGAACATCTGGAGGACGCCGCCTCAGGCGTCCGGGAAATCTCCATGGACGGCACCCGGATGATCCTCTCCTGGGGATACTCTCCGTCGTACGGATACACGCTGGTCCGCCTGGCATCCATTCAGCCGGTCATCAACCAGCAGCTCCGCCTGATGAACCTGGTCCTTCTCGCCATGGCAGGACTGAGCATCCTCATTCTCCTTCTGACCGCTGTCTTCATGCGAAGAACCTATACCCCGATCCGGGACCTGGTCCAGATGACCGGGAGCGGCAAAGAATCGGAGGCAGGGGAGAAGGGGAACGCCTTTACGGTCATCGGGGATGCCATTGCTTCCCTGCAGGCCGAAAACACGCGCCTGGCCACAGATATTGACCGGCGCAATCCGCTCCTCGCCGAATACTCGGCTCGCATCATGCTCTCGACGCCCGAAGATAACTGGAACGGTGAAGTCTACGACGCCGGGGTCATGGCCGGCCTTCCGATGGGCTTTGACCGCTACAAGGTCATGGTGCTCGAATACCCGGATGGTGACCTTCTCTCAAGTGCTGCCAAGAGCGTGCCGTCCCTTCTCAGTGACCAGCTTGTGATCTCCTTTACGGAAGCACTGCGCACCAGGCTCATCGTGCTTCTGGGCTGCAGTAAGGAGAGCCGAATCCGTGACAAATGGATTGAGGAGGCGCTGCCCCTTGCAGCAGGGATCGGGCCTTCCGTGGACAGCGTAAAGCAGTGGAATGCCTCCTATATCCGCGCATCGCTGGCATGCGACTGTGCGAGTGATGCGGGAAGCGGAAAGAAGATCATGCGCTTTGACGAGATCCCGTCCGACTTCTATACGCCCAGCTATCCCTGGGAATCCCTTCAGACACTGAATGCCGCCATTAACCAGGTGAACCCGGAAACAGTCAGGACATCCGGTCAGCGGATCTGCACATATATCACACGGCACTTCAATGCCAGTCCTGAAACCATCCGAACGGTGTATCAGCAGGCGCTGCAGATGTTTGCCGCGACCCGGGCGGAAGTCGTGCAGGAGGAGATGAACACGCTTCGTCTGCACCCGGAAAAGGCAGGTTCAGAGGCCATGACGGAAGTCCTCACAGGACTCATTGAAGCGTTCTGCCGGGAGGCAGAAGATACGACCAGGGACCGGATGAATTCTCCCGTGTACCGCTCGCTGCAGATCATCTCGGAAGAACTGGGGTCAGAAGACCTTTCGCTCATCTATGTGGCTGAGCGGGTTGGGCTGTCACCGTCGAGGTATTCCACCATGTTCCGGCTGGAGATGAACCGGAATTTCAAGGAATATGTGGATGAACTGCGGCTGGAACACGCGAAGCATCTGCTGAAAAATACGGATCTTCAGATCAACCTGATCGGACAGAAGGTTGGGTACCTGAATGCCTACAGTTTCAACCGCTTTTTCAAGGGCAAGACCGGGATGACGCCGGGCGAATACAGAAATCGGGAAGAGTAATGGCGTAAAGTTCCTGATGATCCGCCATGAGGAAGGCGGCAACGGATAAGCTGCAGAGTCTTCCTGTTGATGTTAAAAACTTACCATTCAAAAGGTGGACCTCCGGGGCCATTGCGCTCCGCGGGTCCACCTTTGTCGGCTTTACTCTGAAAGAATGGATCTTTCATGGATTCGTAGAGAGTTTCTGACAGGGAAATCCCTGAGCACCCCGACTGCGTGGAATGTCTGAGTTTTTGAATTCTTTGTACTATTAATTCTCTTCTTTGACTACAAGCTTGTTCTTCCTGGGTCTCCCACGCTTCCCTTTGTTT
>CACXHF010000541.1 GCA_902767305.1 uncultured Eubacteriales bacterium | reverse complement strand
GTCGTCTATCTCCTCCATGGTGCATATGGTGATGCTTTTTCCTGGCTGCGCTTTTCAAATATTGAGCGATATGCTCAGCAGCGCGGAATCGCTGTTGTCATGGCTTCTGCTGGCAATTCCTTTTATCAGAACATGCGTTGTCGGCAGAACTATACTGACCTTTTTACAAAGGAACTTCCCATTTTCATTTCCAATGTATTTCATGTCACCAAAGATCCAAAGAAGACGTTTGTGGCCGGCTTCTCAATGGGCGGTTACGGTGCCTGGTATCTGGGACTTACTCGTCCTGATCTCTTTGGCAAGGCAGCCTCAATGTCCGGTGCATTGGATATTGCCACACTTTATGATTCCTTAAACTCAACAAACAACATTTTTGCATGGGAAGACTGTTTCGGCGACGCAGTTAAAAACGGAAATCATCTTTCCGGAAGTCCGTATGACCTCTTTGCTCTCTATGATAAAGCCATTCTTGACGGTTACTCACCGAAACTCTACCAAGCCTGCGGTACTGAGGACTTCTTATACACGCTCAACCAAAACGTTCGAGATCAGATGCGCAAACTGGGTGCAGACCTCACATACGAAGAGGGACCAGGCGGTCATGACTGGGATTTCTGGGATGCTTATATTCGCCGCATTCTCGATTGGCTTCTCGAAGAATAAAAAGAAACACCCGGCTCCCGAAAGGGAGCCTTTTGTATTGTGTATAATCTCCTGTAAATCTGAAAGTTTTCTGTCCTTTCCATTTCCGATAATATGGAATACTTCTGCTGGTTCAGGCATTCTCTGAATCCGATTCAAAGGATAGTGTGATCTGCATGCCGTCTGTACTGCATACAGTATCAGGAAAAATACTGCTTGCAAAAGGCAAATAACTCTCCGGATCTTCCAATCGTTGAGAAAAATGTGTCAGCCAGAGCCTTCGTACTCCGGCAGCTCTTGCCGTTTCCGCTGCCATAGCAAATGTCATATGTCCACGTTCCCGGGCCAGCTGAGTATCCGTATTATCACCATATGTTCCCTCAAGGATCAAAAGATCTGCTCCTTTTGCCGCCTCTGTCAGAGATTCACAACAGGTTGTATCCCCGGAAAAAACAACCCGGAGACCTCTCCTCTTTTCGCCCATGACTTGTGTAGAATAATACATCTGTCCATCATAAATAATATTTTTCCCTTTCTGGAGCTGTCCCCAGAAGAATCTTGGAATTCCCAGCATCGTCGCCTTCTCAGGCTGAAATTTGCCCTTTCTTTCCAATTCAAAGCAGTATCCCTGACTGGATACACGATGCTCTGTAGGAAATGAGGTCAGTTTTGCTCCGTCCAGGATTTCCGAAAGAAATCTGCCTGCCTCAGGCATGGGCATCAAGCGAACATCAAAAGGCAAACTACCCGCCAACTGTAAAATGGGACGCATTTGCAGTTCAAGTCCCGCAGGACCTGTCACAATCAGCGGGCGGTTTCGGTTCATACTCTGCATCGTCTGAAGGAGTCCAGGAATTCCGAAAATATGGTCCCCATGATAATGCGTCAAGGCCAGAAGTTCTGTTCTCATCAGGCTGACCCCGGCCGCTCTGGCTGCCGACTGAGTTCCTTCTCCACAGTCAAAAAGAATGCCATATCCGCCGCATTCAAGAAACGCAGAGGCCAGCGCACGACCCGGAATAGGCAGCAGCGCCGATGTGCCCAACATGGTCAAGGTTATCATGCCCTTCCCACCTTTCTTCGGGCCTCTGCTTTCAGTTCTGTGTATTTTCTGGAATTTCCTTTGGCCAGCTGTACCGGATATTTTTCTTCATTCTTTTCCATTTTCCGGTTTATAATTTCATCCTCATCCATTCCAAGCACATCCAGAAGATTTCGCGAATACACAAGTACATCTGCCAGTTCCTCTTCCACGTGTGTCCGATCCCATTCCAGTTCATTCCACTGAAAGCACTCAAGCAGTTCCGCAGCTTCAATCACAATAGACTTAGCCAGATTCGCAGGACTGTGAAACTGTTCCCAGTCCCGGTCCTCCGTAAATTTCCGAATACGATCAATGGTTTCCTTTCTCATTTACGATTATCCTTTCAGGGCTTCCTCGCTTCTCATAAAATGTGTTCTTTCAAACAAACATCTTGGTTTTTCAATCAATCTTTGACAGCCCAATTTCCATATCTGCTCAGTTTCTAAACAAGCATCCATTTTCCCAGGAATCTTTTACACCGCCACAGTTTCTCGAGATACACATAATCTGCACAAATGTTTTTTTGATGAATTATGTTGAAATTTCACAAGAAAGCCGGATGAGGCTTTGTTTTCCGAACGAGTTCATGACGACACTCCTTACTGTCAAACACGGCAATGGTGTAGTTTGAAAGGGCTGAAAAACTCTGCTCTTTTTATCGCAAGAATGCCTTTGAATTGAAATCACTGTAGCACAATTCAAAAATCAGGTCAAGCAGTTTCCGGTCAACTCATGACCGTAGATCGACGCTCTTTCAGTCCATCCTACCATTTTACTTGTCAGCAGCTAAATGCAAATAACCGTCACTCCTTCTGATTTTACTGTACCAGGCAAACATGACCTTCTTTCAGCACCGGCAAAGACTAATGTCCCGTACACGAAAACCGAATTACTATGTTCAAGTCTT
>CACXHF010000540.1 GCA_902767305.1 uncultured Eubacteriales bacterium | reverse complement strand
GGAAGCACAGATCAGGAGGGGAGCGACAGGGACGGACCTGTCGTTTTTTCCATTCAGCGGATGGTGTCCCTCTTCCTTTCAGACAGATTCAGGGCTTTTCTGACTGGATACGGAAGAGAAAACGAAATGGCAAAGTCTCCCCTCCGGCGGAGCTGTACACAATGACCGATAAGTCCGGAGAAGAGGAATGATTCTGTCCGTGAAAAATCTCTGAAAATCCGGTGTTTTCAGCGGCAGGGTTTCTGTTATAATCTGGATATGTGATACTGCAGTCAGTCTCCGGCAGACGTGAATGGCAGCGCCTGATATCGGGCACAGACCGAAAAGATAAAGGGATCGGGAAGCAATGGCAGAAGGGTGAAGTCGATACAGAAGGTTTTTCTGATCCGAAGGAGAAAGAAGGAGAATTCCCTGTTCCGGAATACTCAGGTACAATTCCGGATCATGTCAGGGCATATACGGCTTAAAGAAATTGTGTATAGACCATGTCAGAGCGGGTTCGTGAGCTGGAAAACTGGAGACAGCGAGGAATGATGAAGCGAAACCGATCAGGGAATGGATGCAGTTTCACCTCTCCTGCCTGAACGTGGAAGGACGGAACACAGGACTTTCGGGAAAAGTGCCCGGCAGAGAATCGGTTCCGGACAGAATTCAGACTTTACAGAGGCATAGAGGATGAACATTACACAAACCTTTTATGATAAGATGGCAGCTCAATATGACAAGCTGTTTCTGGACTGGCAGGCTGCAACACGTGAACAGGCGCAGATCCTGGAAAAACTCTTTACTGACAGCGGATTCGACAGAACGGCCCGGATTCTGGACTGTGCCTGCGGCATTGGAACTCAGGCAATCGGTCTGGCTGCAATCGGCTACAGGGTGACGGCATCGGATATCAGTGACGGGGAACTTGCCGAGGCTGCCGCGCGTGCCGAGATGAACCATGTACAGATCCGGTTTGAGCATGCGGATTTCTGCGCTTTGTCCGAATCGTTCCCGGAATTGTTTGACATTGTGATTGCAATGGACAATGCTCTGCCGCATATGCTTACCCATGATGCGCTGGAATCGGCTGTCAGGAGCATCACCGGTCAGGTCAGACCGGGAGGATTATTTGTGGCCAGCATCCGAGACTATGACAGCCTTCTGACAGAGAAGCCGCCGTATTCTCCTCCCTATATCCACAGGACGGACAAAGGGCAGCGGGTTTCGTTTCAGACATGGGAATGGAAGGAGGAACTGTACCGGCTGACGCAGTACATCATCGAGGATGAAGGGGAGCTTCGGGTCAGCAAATTTGAGTGTGCATACAGGGCAACCCGACGGGATGAGCTGACGAAGCTGCTTTTGGCACATGGCTGCAGAGAAGTCAGATGGAAATTCCCGGAGGAGACGGGGTTTTATCAGCCGGTTCTTGTGGCGCGGAAGATGGAAACACCGGAGGACAGGGGATCACTCTGCTGAGGTACCAGTGAGCAGGCCGAAAACTGTCCGGTGAAGAAGTGTCAGGGACAAAATGCTTTTGCCGGACCGCTTTCCGGAATGGACTTCAGGTGCTGCCGGGCGACTGCATTCCGGCAGTGCTTTCCTGTCAGCTGAATATCAGCAGTTTATATCAGGACGGAATAACCTTTTCGGAAAAGGAGAGAAGATTCATATGTAGACAATCATCTTAAATGGCAGCCCCAGAAAGAACTGGAATACCGCGCTGATGCTGAAAGAAGCGCAGAAAGGTGCAGAGTCGGTCGGTGCAGAAACAGAGTATATTGATCTGTTTGACCTGTCCTATACAGGATGCCGGTCATGCCTTGCCTGCAAGAGGAAAGAGGGGGAACGGTGCAGATGCTTCTGGAAGGATGATCTGTCCACGTTAATCGACCGTATCTTTGCAGCGGATGCCCTGATTGTCGGCTCTCCGATTTATCTGGGAGAGATTACCAGCCAGCTGCGCGGCCTGATTGAACGGCTGCACTTCTGTGCACTGTCCTACGACGATTATTCAAACTACTTCACCGGAAAAGTCGATGTTGGCATCATCCTGACCATGAATATGCCGAAGGCATATTACAGCCAGACGTATGGGAGAAAGGCGGATGAGCTTGCACAGACTTTCAGAATGCTGAACGGTTCCGTAGAGGTATATGCCTGCTGCGATACACTGCAGGTGAAGGATTACAGCAGGTACAATATGGCCAGTTTTGATGAGGCTCATAAGAAGGAGATGCGGGAGAAACAGTTCCCGCTGGACCTGAGGGAAGCATTCCGTATGGGAGCGGAGCTGAGCGGGAACAGGCAGGGGATTCACGGCTGAAAAGTGTGGAAGCGTGCGGCCCTGATCAGACCTGTTCCCGCGTGAATCGGGCGGATGATCCCAAATACGGGCTATGTATCAGATCCTGTGCCGGAAACGACAGAAAAAGGTGATATCACGCTGCGGAGTAGTTTCCTTCGGGAAAATGCCTGAGAAAACCGTTATGCGGCGAATTACTCAGGAAATCTTCTTTTGAAACGCTGCGGGTGAGCCGGGGAAAGGCAGGTCTGCTTTTCCGAACAGGGAAACTGCAGGGAACGCGTCTGAACTGCGGCATGACCGCCATTGTCCGCGCTGTGGAAAGTGAATCACGGAGTGATCAGAATGTCAGGAGCTGATCCGGAAATCAGCAAAACAGTATTCGTAAGGAGACGGCCTATGAGAAAGCTGTTTGATATGGATAAAAAGGATTATGACAGGTGTACGCGCACTTTCACGAGGAATTCTGCAAGAAGCATCATTATCCGGAATGGAAAGATAGCCATGATTCACAGCCTGAAATATGATTATTTCAAATTCCCCGGCGGAGGAATTGAAAACGGTGAGAATCCCGTAGAGGCGATGATTCGTGAGACGCAGGAGGAAGCCGGGCTGATTGTCATTCCGGAAACTGTCAGGGAATACGGATATGTTCATCGGATTCAAAGAAGCGTTCAGGATCCGGCAGAGTGTTTTGTGCAGGATAATTTCTATTATCTTTGTGATGCAATGGAACAACCTGCTGCTCAGAATCTGGACGATTATGAGGCTAAGGAAGCGTATCAGCTGGAATTTACCGAGCCTCTCCGGGCAATTGAAACGAATCGCGCAGTGAAAGAAAGTCCGCATAGTCAGATGATGCTTGAAAGAGAAGCGCGTATTCTTGAAATGCTCATTTCAGAAGGATTTATCCGGTAACCTGTTCCGGCTTGTGAATTATACGGCGTTCGGTTCAGAGAACCTGTCAGTGCATGCTTCGATTCAGACAGCCTGCAGATAAAGAACCGCCATTCATCGCTGTGAAACGGATGAATGGCGGTTCTTTTATGTTATTTGTTTCATGAAATCTGCAGCAATCAATGACAGATCGTCTCAAACCTGGTCAGGCCGCAGATTCTACAGTCATCGCCGGAAGACGATATCTCCAGCTGGGGAGGAAATCCATCGGGGTTTCGTTTCTTCAACAGACGTTAATTCATTTCTCCATTGATTTCCGCCACAGCCATGACAACAAGATGAGGATCGTCTTCAAGCCTGGTAATATTCATCTGGACGTAGAACGTTCTTCCGTTCTTGATCCTGCGATAGAGCAGTTTATGCTCGTCTGATTTGCTCAGCACATCTCTGAGAAAGCACGAATCCATCGTTCTGACAAACACTTCCTGGTCATCAGGATGGACGAACAGCTTAACATCTCTCTTGCAGCCCTCAAAGAAATCCGCTCCACGACGTGCCTCATGAAGAATGCCGAGGTTGCTGTCCGTCTGGAATTCGATGAACTCATCCGTATCAATATTTACGTAGTACAGATCCGTATAATTTCTGGCCAAAGCCTGAGCGATATGCGTATAGATGATTCCCGACTCGTTTGTGCTGGGCTCTAGTGAAAACAGTCGGTTGACGCCGAAAAGAATCTTTACGCCTTCATCTTCCCGGAGCAGTGTCGCACGCAGGCTGACAGGCACATACCTGCCTTCAATCAGGAGGCGGTAGTTGTAAACAAACAGTCCGCTATGTCTGATCGTATGCAGAACATTGTCTTTGGTAAGAACATGCAGAAGCCGTTCCCTGTCTTCGGGGTAAAGTACTTTTTCACCGTCTGTGATTACCTGGTCAAAGAATGCCTCTCCATGCTCCGTGAGACCAAGCTGGGCGTATTCCGTCGAAGAACTATACTTGAAGAACCGTTCAGTGACAGGATCAACAATATACAGAGCAATATAATTCCCGGCCAATGCGGCAATTCTTTCAAGCAAGACTCTTTCCTGACGCAGCTTTTTTTCCTCTTCCTGCTGCTTCATCTGTGCGTCAATAATGCTGATGCCAAGAATGAGACGGCTGCGACCCTGCATCCTGTTGATCTTCATATTAACATAGGTCGGGGTACCTGTATCGATGAGGCGGTAGGTAGCCGTGAAAACGCCCTGTGCGTCTATTTCGCGGAGTACATTTTCTTTTGTAAAC
Organism: uncultured Eubacteriales bacterium; assembly: GCA_902767305.1. Lineage (GTDB taxonomy): Bacteria > Bacillota > Clostridia > Christensenellales > Aristaeellaceae > Ventricola. The sequence goes on along the minus strand of CACXHF010000540.1, from coordinate 3,418 downwards.
CATTTCAGGAACGACTCCCTGTCTTCTTCATAGATCCGGGTCTGCGTATCCTGTTTGGCGGACTCAAAGAAATCTTTGCCATGTCTCTTGACAGAGAGTTCTTCACCACCGACATCCGACGAGTATTCAATATAATCATCTGTCTCCAGATCGATCACATAGATATTGTAGTAGTCCGCAGCAAGGGATCTTGCGATGTCTGCATAGGTGGTTTTCTCATCAGGCTCTGTGATGGAAAGAACAGCTACTGCAAGAGCGGCACTGCCTGTAACCGGGTTAACGGCTATGCGGCGTGCAAACCAGTGGATCACGGAACCGTCCGGCGTTGTATGATCGAAAAATACACGATTTCCGTTTTCTCCGCACTGCTTCAGCACAGAAAGCCAGGCTGAAAAGGTCGCGTCATCCGTCAGATGGAGAGCCGTCTGTCCATCCACAATATCTATCCCATAAAAGCGCTTGAAGAAATTCTTATAGGCACGATTGTTCCGTGCATAGATTGCTTCGCCGTCCCTGAGCTCAAGAACCGCAATGGGAATGTTGCTGAAAGTATCCTGAAGGGCATTTGTCTCTTCGCTTGCGACCACACCGAGATCGAAGAGGTTCACTTTTCCAATGCTTTCATAGTAATCGGACTCTGCCGGGTTTTCATTCTCGATCAGGGAGCTGTTTTTGCTCATTTCCCGGATGGCATCAAACGGTATGGGCCTGCTGTAGTAATAACCCTGCAGCTTCGAACAGCCGATCTCCCTCAAAAACTGAACCTGGGATTTCGTTTCCACCCCTTCGCATACAGTATCCGTAGCCAGGGAAGAGGCCATCCGCATGAGATCCGTCAGGATGACCTTTCTCTCTTTCACCTCATCCAGTCTCTGTAAAAAACTCATATCAAATTTGATTACGTCAAACTTGATGTTCTGCAGAACTTCAACGGAAGAATAACCGCTGCCAAAGTCGTCCATCCATACGGGAAACCCGAGATTCTGTAACCGCTCAACCTGTTTCTTCATGAACTCAAGGTTGCTGCCGATCACGCTCTCTGTTATCTCGACGGTGATCCGGTCCCGACTTACCCCTGCTGCATCTACGCGTTTTCGGATTTCCTCGACGATGTCACAGGAATCAAAGTCAGCCCGCGAGATGTTTATGGAATGAGGAACAGCCAGGAAACCTTCCTCTGACTGTATTTTGATGGCCTCCAGAACCCTGTCAAGCATATACAGATCGAGCTTGCAGATCAGCCCAGTTTCTTCCAGAACAGGGATAAAAGTTGAAGGCGGCAGAACTCCTTTCTCCGGATCATTCCATCTTGCCAGGGCTTCAACATCGCATACTTTTTCATTGACTGCGCGCACGATCGGCTGGAGATAAACCTGTATCCACTTTTCACGGATCGCTGTATCAAAGTTCTCAATGATGTAATGCTTAAGGAAGGTTTCTTCCCGAAGTTCCATATCGTAATAGCAATACGCGGAAGTATAGGACCCTTTTAATGAATTACATGCAAGTTTTGCCCTGTCGCTGGCTGTACTGACAGGAACATCCTCGAGCCGGAAGGGATAGATTCCGACATGGACAGGGGGGGTTTTCCCGCAATACAGTTTACTGAATTCACCGAAAATGCGATTCAGCTTTTCCTCAGCCCCTGCTTCTTCGGTCAGGACGGCAAAATGATCCGCACCAATACGGCAGCTGTTCTCATTACAGAACGTATGGGATAACATCCTTGCGAAGGACTGAAGGATACGGTCACCTTCAGAAAAGCCATGTCTTGCGTTGAAGAATTTCATTCCGCTGAAGTCAATATACAGCAGAATCGGCGAGCTGCCCTGCTTCAGAATGTACTCTTTTTCAACATCAACCCGTTCAAAGAAGAAGGTCATATTCGGCAAACCGGTCAGGAAGTCGTACGAACTGGCCTTTTTCATACTTGCTGTATGGAGCGCGTTGTTCAGTGTCTGATTCAATACGAATTCATTTTCGTGTGATTCTTCCGAATAGATCCCTTCATCTGTATACCATATTTGCGCCAGACGGATGCCATCCTCTGTGTACACATGACGGCCTGAAGCATGTACTACCCTGTATCCGTCTCCGTTTTTCATGGATGTCCGGTAGACTACCTCATACTTATCGCCTTCGGTTGCAAAGAGGTGAGCGGCATCTGCGATCCTTGCAATATCGTCAGGATGTGTATCTTTGAACATATCGTGATCCATGTCATAATATGCCTGCGCTTTGTCTGCATACCCGAATAACTCACAGAAACCGTCTGAAAGAGCAAGGGTCACGACCCGTTTATTGATAAACTGGTAGATCGCAAACGGTACCTGTATGCTTTCATAAGCAGTCTGCAATTGTTCAGTAAAGCGATATCTATTCATAAGATCACCGTTTTCCTTTTTTGAGTATAATGATGCTCATTTTTGTATGTACAGCTTCCTTTTGATACATGTGCTGCATTTCGTGAAACGCCAGAAAGCAGACGTTCAACAGAGGATAGAGGTTTGGTCCGGCGTTTTCCAATGGAACTGCTTCTTCTGAAAATGGTTTCAGCGGGGCTGAATTGATATGTATCTCATTCGTTGTCGTGTAAAAGCGGGTATCCTCTTCAATGTCTGGCCTGTACCTGCTGTACGTCCAATGGATGATGATCGATCAAAGTCTGTGTTTTTTATGGTTACCTTGCTGTTGCGAAATTCATTTCATCTCAAGTATATAGGTATTTTCCGTAGATGTAAAGATAAAACTTTGTCTCTGTGATTTTTTTGGTGTTATCTGGCCTATCATAGACCGGGTATCATAGATAGGAATTGACAAAAAAGAGAACTTCTTCATATCAGTTGCGGTTTGTGTCAGGATAGTTGTAACAGTAATCAGCGATCCATCGTACTTCAGTTTATGCAGAAATCTTCTCCGGAACGATGATACTCATGGCCTGTTCCTGTTCATAAACGCGGATGAATATTATCAGGCAAGGACATATTGCTCGGCGGCTTCCTGTGTCAGGCCAAATTTATTTCGGATTTTGGAGATGATCGAGCTGTCATCCAGGTTCATCTCATCGCGGTAAATTACAACTGCTTCCCTGACGCGGTTATCCATGAAGCTTTCCATAAAGCTTTCAGTAAAGCTTTTCGTAAAGCTTTCAGTAAATCCTTTTATAAAGCCCTCTATTCGGGCATCGGCCACTTTCTTATCGATATCCTTTTTCATGATTTCCATTAAGACTTCACACATGCCCGCATCTCCTCTCTGAAAAATGGCCTCAAACAGTGCCTTGTTCGCGGAAGCACTGATCTGCAGGATGGAATCTGCTCTGGCCTGTTCCTGTTCACAAACGTGGATGAATAATATCAGGCAAGGACATATTGCTCGGCGGCTTCCTGCGACAGGCCAAATTTATTTCGGATTTTGG
>CACXHF010000539.1 GCA_902767305.1 uncultured Eubacteriales bacterium | reverse complement strand
CTCGGGATCGGAATTTAATCGAGGATCAACGATGATATTTCCATCCCGGACATGTCCGGATTTCCCTGAAGGTGTTTTTACCGGAGGCTGTTCCTCGTCAGACTGCGTATAGTCGCTACCTGAATTCTTTTTCCTTATATTGCCGAAAAGACGTCCGAAAAAAGAACCTCGTTCCTCTTCCTCTTCGCCTTCTTCGTCGTCCGACTCCTCGTCCTCTTCCGTTTCGTCGGTTAATTCTTCATTTTCATCATCCGAATCGGTGAAGCCAAAGATCGTTCCGAATTTATTGAAAAAACCCATGTAACTGTATACTCCTCAAAATGTTCTGAGATCTACCCAGCCCGAAATCCTCATCCGGATTTCAGCTTTTCTGCGAATAAATCCGCTTTCCAAATATGGCAGATCCGATCCGTACATGCGTAGCACCAGCCCTGGCTGCCAGAAGGTAATCCCCTGACATTCCCATAGAAAGCATCGTAATTTCCGTACCGGAAATTGCTTCATCTCTCAGCTGCTCAAACAGTGTCCTCATCCGTCTGAAAAGCGGCATCAGCACATTCTCATTTTCCGTATTCGGCATGACACACATAAGTCCCGAGACAAGCAATCCTTTTCGTCTGGCGCATTCCGCAGCAAAGTTCATTACTTCATCCGGACAGATTCCGCCTTTCTGCGTTTCGCCGCCGATGTTAACCTCAATCAAGACAGGCATCCGAATTCCATGAAGTTCAGCACGGCGGTCGATTTCCTCTGCCAGAGAAGTTCTGTCTAGTGACTGGATCATGGCGACTTTATCTATTATATGCTTTACTTTGTTATTTTGCAACTGTCCAATGAAGTCAATCTCAAATCTTGAATCAATATGCGGCAGTTTTGCCAGGATTTCCTGTGCATGATTTTCACCGATATGAAAGATTCCAGCAGAACAAAGCTCATTAATCCGCTCTGCTTCCACTGTTTTAGTTACAGCAATGATCTCCGGCGCACGTCCCCATTTTTCTCCGGCTTCAGTCAGTTGATTCTGAATAGTCTGGATTCTTTCAGCAATGGTGTCCATCTGCATTTCCTTTCTTTCCAGTCAGCGGACCAAGAGAACTTGATTCTGCCCGTTAAGTGGTGAATTCGGCAGCATGGGATTGACATAAACCATACCGTTACCAGGTTGATTCAATTCTGAAACCTCAACGGCTACCTGCTGACCATTGTAAAGCACAATCACATATTTCTTTGTTCCATCCGGTTCATAGATAGCTGCCTCCGGTACCGCATAGGCTGTAACGGTATTTCCCACGGATGCCTTGCAATTCCGAATGTTGAGTATTGGAGTAACGTCCTGGGCAACACGCAGGCGAAGGAGAAGGTCTCCTCCGATCTGTGTAAAGGAATCCAGACGTCCTGTTACCGGATAATCGTCAAACCCTTCCAGAACAATCTGATAATCAAGTCCACGAACCGGGTTGAAATCCCTGTCCTGACACAGGAAAAGCGCATACCACTCATTCGGATTCACAGTTCTGTAAATACTTTTGTTTCCTCTGGCAACCATTGACTGTTCCGGAAGAACCCCGCGAATGACGTTGCGGACATCCTGAGGTGTCAAGGAAGCTACCGTATTGGAATTAACAGTGCTTTCATATCCATCTGTATAGAAGCTGATCAGACATTCCTCCGTTGCAGAATAGGTTGTTGTCCAGCTTTCGATCTTTTTCAACTGATCATTTTCCACTTTATACAGTTCCGAAAGTGTCTGATCATCAGGATATTTAGCTTTCAGATATGACTTGCGCGCACTCAGCTCACTTCCCAGCTGTTTTTCCAGATTAGACAGGCTTCCATCAGCCCGGCCTTGTACCAGAATCCGAACCTGCTGAGCCATCTCTGCGATGGTTGTGTTCTCGTTTTCCAGTGCCGCATCCACATACGAGGAAAACACCTGACCAATATGGTATGCCCTGATTTCATCCCGGTACATCTCAAGTCGATTGATCTCGGTCTGATTATATCCGGAAGAATAAACCTTACAGATGACATCCGAACGGTTCAGTCTACTCCCTTCCGAGGCAATAAACTCAATACTTGTATTGCTTTCCGCCTCCCGGGTAGTTTCCTGCCGTGCAATAACCAGCATTCCAGCATACATCTGAGCATCTATAACAGACTCAGGCAAAGCAGTCGTCTGTTTTCCGACAAAAAGTGGTGGGATCAGCAGCGCACCTGCAACAATACCTGCACTTAAAGCCATCAGAAGGAGCACCATCAGAAATACCCGGAATCTACGCTGCCGTTTTCTTCGTACAGCTTTTTTTGATTTCTTTTTCTTTGCCATGATTTTCCCTTCAATCCATTAGGAAAGAGGTTCCTCAGGGATACAGAATCCTTCAAGGCGGCATTCTTCACCGCTGACGGTCACCTGATAGGAAAAGAGGCGTTCCTGTTCATTTAACCTCCTGAACGGTTGTCCAAGAGACCTGGGATAAAAGACTACAAGTCGTCCGTCCCTTTTCACAATCCGCATGGCTTCTCTCAGCGTTCCACGAAGTGCTTCCTCTTGAATGGAGAAGCTTCCCTTTGGTGCCAGCGCAACAAAAACTGCGTCCATCGTCCCTGTATTGAGCTCTATATATCCCGGTGTCCCGGAGAGAATACGAACCATGCTCCGCGCCTGTGCTGCACCATTTTTCAGATGACCTGCCATAACCGCCTGGACACTGGCAGCTCCCTGCGACCTGAGAGCTTCCGGAAGATTCGGGCCCGTCAAGCCTAGAATCACAGTCTGTCCACCCTGAGGTTTTGCAAGTGCAGCCATCGTCTCACAAAGATCCCGACGAAGTGGATCCTCGTTTTTTTGTCCATCCTTCTTATTCATCCGCCAGAGAAAATACAAGGCCTCCTGTCTGAGATTGACCCAAAGTTCAACCTGTGGACGCTCTCTCGCAACCAGCATGCCAGTCTGTTCACAAATGCTCTTTTCAAGCATTGCCACATAGCGCATATCTCCAGCGCTGGGCTGTCCGTCCACAGCAGTCACAATCCGAAAACGCATGCCGGCAACGGATTCAAAGTCAAAACGGTCCAGCCAGCTGTCCGTAGCGCTGAGACGCCGAAGAGCGGCATTCAGATTCTTCTCCGGACGCATCTCACACAGAACCTGATATGTTCTCTGCATACAGGAAAGATGCGGTTCATGGACAGAACGGTAAATAACCGCTCCTTTCAGTACTCGCATCACTGAAATACCGCCTGTCTTATGCAGAATTCCCGATACCGGTTCCTCCAGTCCCTGCAGAAATGTGGAATAATATTCTTTTTTCATCAGTACATTCTTCGCTTCCTGTTTTTCCGGTGATACCGGCAACGGTCCATATAGTTATTACGATAATCAAAAAGGGCATGGTAATACGAATCTCCGTAATTATACAGCTGTCCGGAACGAATCATATGCATCATACGTGGAATAGAACACCAGCGAACTTCGGACACTTCCTCTTCCTGAAGGACAAAATCCGATTCCTGCCTGTCCACACGAATGCTGTATACACTGCAGAACGAAATGGTCCTGCGCATCCTGAATACCAGATGCATTTCTTCCGGCCCAGCCTGGATACCCAGTTCCTCATGCAGTTCACGTATTGCCGCTGTAAGAGGGTCCTCTCCGCTGATAGCAGAGCCTCCCGTTGCTGCCCAGATCCCCGGCTTCCACTGTACATTGTCCGCACGTTTCTGAATAAGAAACGAACCGGAATGGTTAATCGGCCAGATATGAACGCCTATGTGATACAGTCCCTGGGGGATTTCCTCTCCTCTCACCAGTTTCTGCTCCATTTTGTTGCCGTCTCCGTCATACAGGTCCCAGATTTCCGGCATACTGCTTCCTCCTCCACCGATCTCGCATCTGGGGATGCGGGGTTTGATACAGAAACCAACTCACTGCTGAAGTTTCTGTCTGCAGACTGGTATTATCCACCCGAGTACCTGTGACTCAGCGCACCAGTGCCTCGGCCATATGTGCAATTTCCTCTCGATTTGCCGCGTTCATAGCCGAACGGAGCGTAACCACTTCAGGGAGGATCTGTATTCCCTTCATAGTCTCAAGAACCGCCCGCATATGCTTGCCTGCCATTGGTGCCCACGATCCGTTCTCAATCAGAGCAACCGTCCTGTTCTGCAGATTCTTGGCTTTGACAGCAGTCAGAAACTGTTCCATCGCAGGCATGTACGCCCCATCATAGGTAGTTGCTGCCAGAACCATGTTCTTGTGTCGGAAAGCTGCTGCAACAGCAAAGGACTTGTTGGTTCTTGCCAGATCAATCAGGGTTACCTCATTGCCAAGTGCAATCAGGGTCTTAGCCATCAGCTCCGCTGCTGCCCTGGTATGTCCATGGAACCCGGCATATGCCACCAGTGTTCCGTTATCCTCCGGCGTATATGTCGACCATTTTTCGTACAGTTCCATCACCTTGGTCAACTGTTCCCCACACAGATCCGGACCATGAAGCGGACAGATGGTTTCTATTTCTATACTCTTTGCCTTGGCGAGGACAGATTTGACCTGTGCACCATATTTACCCACAATATTGGTATAATACCTGCGTCCCTCATCCGCCCATGAATCCTCCGGGTTCGATGAACCGAAACGGCCGAATGCATCTGCAGCAAAAAGCGTCTTTGTTTCGGGCTGATAGCAGAGCATGACTTCCGGCCAGTGTACCATAGGTGCAAAAATGAACTTTAAACTGGAATCACCAAAGGAAAATGAATCCCCATCCTTCACCGTCATACGAGAATTTGTCACTGGCTCCTCTGCAGTAAAAGCATCCACCATGGCAAATGTCTTCGCATTTCCTACCAGTTTCATATCCGGATACAGTGAACACAGGGCTTTCAGCGAACCGGAATGGTCCGGTTCCATGTGCGAGATCACCAGTGCATATGGACGGCGACCATCCAGACAGCGAAGAATCTCCGCCAGCCATGCATCACACATTCTGGCATCCACGGTATCCACGATAACCATCTGCTCATTTTCAAGAATAGTCGTATTGTATGTTACCCCGTTTTCGACCGGATACTGTCCCTCAAAAAGATCAATATCACGGTCGTACATGGAAAATCTGTGAATTTTTAAACTGCTCATGGGTTTCAAATCCTTTCTGTCCTGTGCTCGGTTCTGATAAATAGCAGCTTTCTGCCTACTGTTTCTCCGTCTCCGGTACATTATCCAGTATCCAATTATTTCAGCAGATAATGCATTCCAGACATAGCTGTTGATTTTCATTCTCGCTACGGCTACTACGCTATTAACAAACGATCAGTGAAAACAGGCTATTTTTCCGCCTGATCAAAAAAGCGGCAGACTGTTTCCTTAAGTGTCTCAAGTTCCGTAAGCATATTCACTTCCCGGCGAAGCGCAGCTGCGCCGCGCATTCCATGAACATAGCTCATCACATGCCTCCGCATCTCACGCACACCGATCATCTCACCTTTAAATTTACACAACTCCTGGGCATGCTGCAGGAGAACCATCCTTCGTTCTTCCATATCCGGCAGTCTGACCGGTTTTCCAGCCAACGCTTCTCTGATTTCACGGAACAGAAACGGATTGCCCTCTGCTGCCCGGCCGACGGCAATTCCATCACATCCGGTTTCCTCAAACATCCGTATCGCTCCAGCGGCATCCTGTATATCTCCATTGCCAATAACCGGCAGATCTGTCATTTCTTTCAGTTGACGAATCTTCCTCCAGTCCGCCCGGCCTGAATAATACTGTGACCGTGTTCTGGCATGCATGGTCAGCAGAACAATGCCTGCCTTCTCTGCCATCCGTGCAACCGCGGGGAAAGTGTCCGCACCTTCCTCAAATCCCAGACGCATTTTAACACTGACAGGAAGAATGGAGGCTTCTACTGCCGCATGCATTACCTGATAAGCCTTCTCAGGATCTCGCATGAGTGCACTGCCTTCTCCGTTTCCCGTCACTTTCGGCACGGGACAGCCCATGTTGAGATCAATCATAAAGTAACGGCCACTGCGTGAGAGTCTGTCAACTGCTTCTGCTACTACATCTGGTTCATGACCGAACAGCTGAAGGGCAACCTTTCCCTGCTCCGATGCATCCGTAGCCAGCAATTCTCTGGCTGCACGCAATGATTCGCCGTTCATCACGAACCCCTTAGCGCTGACCATCTCCGTTACTACATAGACTGCACCCATCTTCCGGCACAGACGTCTGAACGGCAGATCAGTCACACCAGCCATCGGAGACAGTACTGCTCCATTCCGGAGCTCCGTCAGAAAAGACTGCGAAAGCCGGGCCATGTCTCTCACCTTTCTATCTGCCGGAGTCCAGAAATTTTCCATCGTCCGGCATTTCTGACCAAGGTCACACGATACCGCCGTGTCTCCCAAGCCGGAGGACTCATCAGATCCTCATTTTCTAGAATCACCTGTGTCCGGACTTCCTTTTTGAGCGTTCCATTGATGTACGGCACACTCTCCACAATATCTGCCTGTGCCGTCGACTCCCATGGCCAGCACCAGACAGAAAGAAGTTGAATCTGATGCCGGTAGGATTTGATCGTATAATCCCTGTACGGAGACAATTCTCCGGTTCCTACCGTCAGAATAGGATCCTGTACCAGAAACTCTTCCCTGAAATAGTGTGAAAGCCCTTCCGTCCCTTTCTGCATCAGAACTGCACCAGTCCTGGCATCCAGTCCTTCATCGATCAGAATCCATATATTCGCAGTATTCATTGCCAGATAAAACACCAGAATGAACAATGCACACAGAAGGGTGACAAAAAAGAGGCGAGAGACAACAAAGTCCAGAAAACGTCTCAGCTTTCTCAACTGCCTCATCTCCCCTCTGTCATTTATTGTCATCCGGCATCCGCCTGCTGGAACAAAATATGCGCCAGCAAATCGAACAGATCATCCGACGTCTGATCCAAAGCTGATCCTTTCATCAGAAAATGGCATCTACAAAAGCGGCAGCATCAAAAGCCTGCAGGTCGTCTATACCCTCTCCGACACCAATATATGTCACCGGCAGTCCAAGTTCATCCTGAATGGCCACCGCAATTCCGCCCTTAGCTGTTCCATCCAGCTTGGTCAGCACAATACCGGATACTTTCGTCACCTCAGCAAACATCTTTGCCTGCTGCAGACCATTCTGTCCGGTGGTAGCATCGATCACCAGATAAGTTCGAATCTCCGCTTCCTCATATTCCCTTGTAATGACCCGGTAAATCTTTTCCAGTTCATCCATCAGATTTTTCTTATTGTGCAACCGTCCTGCTGTATCAACAATCAGAAGGTCTGCCTCCTGAGACTTAGCCTTCTGAATACCATCAAATACCACAGCTGCAGGGTCGGCACCCTCAGCATGACGGACCAGTGGTACACCGGCACGATCTGCCCAGATTTCCAGCTGATCTGCCGCTGCAGCACGGAATGTATCCGCTGCAGCAAGCACCACACTGTGTCTGGCGGCTTTGAAGCGCATTGCAAGTTTACCGATAGTGGTGGTTTTTCCCACTCCGTTGACTCCGACAATCAGCATAACCATAGGCCAGCGAAGAGGAGTTCTCGGTTTGTCCATGATTTCCTTGAGAATTGTCTTGAGAATATTTCTCGCCTCGCGGGGATTCTTAATCCTTTCCGCTTCTACACGCCTGCGCAGTTCCCCGATCACCTTGTCACTGGTTCTGACGCCCATATCACTCATGATCAGGATATCCACCAAGCTTTCATAGAAATCCTCGTCAATAACGCCTGTGGACTCCACCAGATCATCCACTTTTCCTGCGACATTATTTCTTGTCTTCGTAAGGCCGTGCCATAGGCGGGAAAAAATCCCGCCTTTCTGCTCTGGTTCAGGTTCTGTTCCCGGCTGTGTTCCGGAGGCTCCAGTCTCTGTTGTTTTTACAGGGGATACCTGTTCACGTTCTTTCTTCTTTCCAAATCCGAACAGTGCCATCTTTCATCTGCCCCGGCTTACAGCAGGGCTTCCTCCTTGATATCCTTGAGCTCAACGCTCAGCATCTTTGAAACACCACGTTCCTCCATTGCCACCCCATAGAGGCTGTCACAACGTTCCATGGTTCCCTTACGGTGGGTGACAATAACAAACTGAGTGCTCTTTGAAAAATCCTTCAGATAATCAGCAAACGTGGAAATATTTCCATCATCCAGTGCAGCCTCAATTTCATCCAGAAAACAAAACGGTGTCGGCTTCAGGCGCAGCATAGCAAACAGGATGGCAATTGCCGTCAAAGCACGTTCTCCGCCCGAGAGCAGCGTAAGCATCTGCAGCTTTTTCCCCGGCGGTTGTGCCACAATATCAATTCCACAGCCCAGTATATCATTTTCATCCTGAAGACGCAATTCTGCATGTCCGCCGTCAAAGAGTCTGGCAAACGTCTCACTCAGATATTCCTGAAGCAGACGGAAGTTCTGCAGGAACTGCCGTTCCATCTGTCGCACCAGCTGATCAATAATCTGATTAAGGTCCTCCTTCGCCCGAACCAGATCATCTCTCTGTCCGGAAAGCTCCTCATATCGTTCCCGTGTCATCCGGTAATCCTCTACTGCACTGACGTTCACCGGACCCATTCCACGGATTTCCGTCCGGATTTCACCCGCACGTCGTTCACCGCGACCAAGATCAAAATCTTCCGAGAGATATCCTTTAGCACCTGCATAGGTCAGTTCATAGTCATCCCAGATTCTCTTTTCAAGCGTTTCAAGTTCACTCTGAAGACGACTCAGCACCATCTCTGCCCGATGACTCTGTTCACTCGCTGCTGAAACCGACTCATGAATCCGATCGATGTGTTCAGTCAGTTTAGAAATCTCTGCCTGAATCCTGCTGCGCGCCTCTGTCTTTGTAGAAAGATTGACCTCGGCCGACTTCAGACTGGCCCGGCACTTTTCCTGTTCACCGCTCTTTGCAGCAATAAGCTCTGTCTGCTGCTGATGCAGCAACGTATTGTTTTCTATGTTTCTGACTGCTTCGCCCAGTTCCTGGGCAACACGTTTTTCCTCCTGAACCAGACGCTGTCCATCACGACCAAGTGCATCCAAATCCCTCTGGCTGGCGGTCAGATCAATCCGGAGTGCCTGTCCTTCCTCCCGCAGACGCTCGAGCATCTGCCGGCAACTGTACAGTTCATCCGTGAGCTGCCCAGTCTGTTCATTCATTTCCTCGGTCGACTGTGCATCTCCTTCCTGAGACATATGCACGCCAGCCAGTTGTAAATCAATCTGATGGATGGAGTCGGCTATCTGTGTAATCAGAGTATCGGATTCCTGCTCTTCCCGTTCCTGTTCTTTCATTTTCCCTGCCAGCATCCGCTGACGTTCCTCTGCAATAGATACGTCAATCCGGTACTGGTTTAGTGCACCAAACAGTTCCTCCCGATGTCCGCGAAGAGCTGCCTGTTTCTGCTCCGTCTCACGAAGCTCCTGTGCACAGGCAGACTGTTCAGCCTGTAGCTCCTGCAGTTTCTGTTCATGTTCCTTGATCTCCCTGTCCCGTGAAAGAAGGCTGGTCATCCTTGAAGTGGCACTGCCGCCTGTCATGGAACCACCGGAATGCATGACATCCCCATCAAGCGTCACCAGACGAAACGCATGGTTTCCCCGGCGCATAATGGCAATGCCTGCATCCAGATTCTCAGCTATCACCGTCCGCCCCAGCAGGTTTTCTATAATACCCCGATACTGTTCATCAAAAGCAACAAGTTCGCTTGCCTGACCAAGACAGCCTGGCATACTCAGAAGCTGGCGCTCATCTCTGCTGAGTACACGGCCTCGAATAGTAGTCATGGGCAGAAATGTCGCCCGTCCCTGCCGATTCTGCCTCAGATATGCAATCATGTCACGGGCTACGTATTCATCTGTAGTAACTATATTCTGAAGAGCGCCTCCCAAAACAGCCTCAATCGCCCGTTCGTATTCTTTGGGAACCTCCATAAGTCCGGCGACGACGCCGCGTACCCCGGGATTGCCTTCAGCATAACGCAGTACCTGCTTAACTGACTGCTGATAACCAGAATAATCCCGCTCCATCTCACGCAGCACATTCAGGCGGCTTTCCGTCCCCTTGCAGGCTCCAGATAGTTCCTGCGCCCTCTGCCGCAGCTGTGCTGCATTGCCAGCCAGTCTCCTTGCCTCATTTTCACTTTCAGCCAGCGTCTGTTCCTGCTTTCGACAAGCCTTACCGGCTTTCTGAAGTTCCTCACCGGCCTCGGCAATCTGTCGCTCCAGAATTTCCCGTTCCTCTGCCAGAATGCTTTTCTGCTGCCCGGCTTCCTCTGAACGACGTTCAAGATCCTGTTTTGTGGCACTCAGCCGTGCCTCCTGCGTCCGGACGTCACTCTGACGGTTCATCGACTCAATAATCCGCGCTTTGTGCTCTTCGAGTCGATCCTCTGCTTTCTGGGTGGTTCGAACCGCGGCATCGATTTCCGTTTCCTTAGCTGCAATGAGTCTGTTTAGTTCCCGGATCTTCGTCTGAGCCGTATTGCTGTTCTCTTCGTTTTCCTTTCGCTCACTGCTCAGTTCCCGAAGCCTGGCCTGTTTAATATCCCGTTCCTGTGTCTCCTGCAGGACATCCTTTTCAAGCTGTGCCTGTTCCGTACGCAGCACCTGCAGTTCACCCTCCCGGGCTTCCTGTTCACGAGTCAGTTCCAGTACTTCCCCGTGTGCCTCAGTAACCTCTTTTTCAAGTTCGGATGCCTTTTCGGTATCCGTTTCGCGTTTCGCAGTAAGCTGCTCACTTTCTTTTTCCTGTTCCTCAATCTGGCTTTTCAGAAGGTTCAGAGTCTTCTGTGCTTCCTCTATCCGGACAGTATTGCGGTCCGTCCTGATTACAAAAGCAGAACAATCCAGAATTCGAAGTTCATCTCTCAGTGCCAGATATCGTCTGGCCACTTCACTTGCCTTTGCCAGCGGTTCAAGCTGCTTTTCCAGCTCCGTAATGATATCTTCCACACGATTGAGGTTATCCTGGGTATTGGCAAGCCGCTTCTCACTCTCCTCTTTACGAGTCCGATACTTGGTAATACCCGCCGCCTCTTCAAAAATGCCCCGCCGGTCCTCACTTTTCTGGGAAAGGATCTCATCAATCCGCCCCTGTCCGATAATAGAATAACCATCCCTTCCGATACCTGTATCCCGGAAGAGATCAATGATGTCCCGAAGCCGGCAGGAAGATTTATTAATATAGTACTCGCCATCTCCAGAACGGTACACTCGCCTTGTGATCATTACCTCTGTGTAATCGATCGCAAGCGCATGATCCGAGTTGTCAAAAACCAGAGAAACCTCGCAATATCCCATTTTCCGGCGACGATCCGTTCCACCGAATATGACATCCTCCATTTTGCCGCCCCGAAGAGACTTGGCGCTCTGCTCGCCCAACACCCATCTGACGGCATCCGAAAGATTGGATTTGCCGCTGCCGTTCGGACCGACAACACCGGTAATTCCCTCGTCAAACTCGACCAGTGTCCGGTCTGCAAAGGACTTGAAACCGTAGATTTCCAGTCGTTTCAGCCGCAAGTGCGCGACTCCTTTCTTTCAGTGATGATCTGTTTCTTTTAGAACACCATCCACCTTTTGCGCCGGTAAAAACATTCCCCGATGCCATTCTCAAAAGAAACCCCCATCCATCTACCAAGAAACCAACCCTGTTATATTTCTGTTGGTTTCTCGATTGCATCCATATTCATACATTTCCGGAGAGCCTGCTCTGCTGCTGCTTCCTCCGCCCACTGTTTCCGTCTGCCGGTTCCGCGGCCAATTTCCTCGCCCGATTCCCGGAGTACCCGAGCTGTAAAAATCCGTGCATTAGGCGGGCCAGACTCATCAATAATCTCATAGACAGGGCCGCTGCCGCCATTTCGCTGCATAGCCTCCTGAAGACGGCTCTTCGCATCCCTCGTATCCGTCTCAGCTGCCTCAAAATCATTGAGAACCCGGGAAATAAAAGCACATGCCGCATCAAAACCAGCATCCTGATATACCGCCGCAATGACCGCTTCCATGGCATCCGAGAGAATGGACGCCTTCTCTCGTCCGCCCAGCAGTTCTTCGCCATGCCCCAGACGCAACCAGTCACCCAGATGCAATCGTTTTGCAGCCATTGCCAGATTCATCTCACAGACCAGTGCAGCACGTCTTCTGGTCAGCTGACCCTCGTGAATACCTGGAAAACGCTCATACAGGACCGTGCTCACACAGAGCTGTAAAACAGCGTCCCCCAAAAATTCCAGCCGCTGATTGTCCCCGCAGTGATTGTCCATTGCAAAGGACGGATGAGTCAGCGCCAGTTCCAGCAGTTCCGGATTGGAAAAGCGG
>CACXHF010000538.1 GCA_902767305.1 uncultured Eubacteriales bacterium | reverse complement strand
CATGGATTTGTCCGTGATTATGTGCTTGACGTGATCAGTATGGACAGAACCATAACACCTACATTCTGGGAAGAAGGACTATAAACATGCATGAGATTCTTGAAGGGATTATCGGAATCATTAAGGAAGGCGGAAAGATTCTTCTTTCCGCATCCTCTCTTCATGCAAAAGGAATAGCCAAAGGCGGACATGCTAATTTTGTTACAGAATACGATTCAAAAATTCAGTCGTTTCTGATCGAGAAATTGAGCATACTACTTCCGGAAGCAAACTTTATCGGTGAGGAAAACGGGCTTTCCAGTTTTATGGAAAAGGATAGAAAAGGATATGCTTTCGTTATAGATCCGATTGACGGAACTAATAACTTCATGAAAGGTTATGAACCCTCTGTCATCTCTATTGGGCTGTTTCGGGATGGTATTCCTTTTATCGGAGTAATTTACAATCCTTTTCAGGACCAGGTCTATTACGCTTTGCGCGGTCATGGTGCCTATCTGAACGGGATTCGAATTCATTCTTCACTGGATCCGCTCGAGAGCAGTCTTGTGTCAGTTGGTACAGCTCCTTATCTGCCGGAACTGCATCCGAAAATGTTCGATCTCTGTGCGCTTTATCTCTCACATGGTATGGATCTCAGAAGAAGCGGTTCTGCTGCCATGGATCTGTGTATGCTTGCTTCCGGAAAAACCGGACTCTTTTTCGAACCGGTTCTCGGACTTTGGGATTTTGCAGCAGGAGCAGTGATCTGTGAAGAAGCTGGTTGCATCATTACAGATCTTGATGGAAATCCTCTCACTTACGACAGTAGTTCAAGTATATTATGCGTTTCTGAAGGCGTAAGCCGGGGGAGATATCTGCCTGATGATCTTCGAAAAGCGTAAAATAGGGAAGTCGGAAACGACTTCCTTTTTATTTTTATATAAAAAAAGGAGAATGAGATCATTCTCCCGAAATAGTCAAAACTCTACAACTGACTACGCGGTATCCATGTCCGCACCAGGCTACCATTTTCTGTGTATTCTATCTGCGCATAACCATTTTCAACAGCAAAAACAATAATAACCGCCCCCGATGGTACAATTAACTTCTGAGAGCCGTACTCAGTTCCCGGACCAAAGCGGCCATTGGATTCCTGACTGACCGTGTACTGACCAATACTGCTTTCCGAAGGTAATGAGTTCGGATCAATACTGAGACAGTTTGCCGGAGCATATCCTCTTTTCAGAACTCCATTAGAACGAAACTCGACCTGAATCCAGCAGTTCCCGCTACTGTCTCTGGCAGATGTTAATACGCAGATTTCAGTACCGCTTTCAAAGTATGTGCCGATACCTGAATAAGCTGATCCCGGACCGGAACGGACATGCATCGACTGATTTAGTACAGCTTTTTTCCCGGAATCGATTCTATAACCTTCAGAGAGTACAAAATCACACCGAAGCAGAATAAGCACAGAAAACACCAGACTGGTGATGAAAAACAAAAATACATTTTTGCAGGCAAGACGCATGATATCACCTTCCCTATAAGGATTCATCTATTAAACGAACAGATTCTATCAGTTTATCCCTAGATTTTTAAAATCTGTCACTCATCACAATCCTGAACGAGCCTGTCCTGAAAATGAGAAGAACGATGAACAGAAGAAAAGCACGGAACTCCTTAATTAAATTCAAATGAAAATTACCTGAATCGGTCCTTTTGAATTGACTAAAGAGATAAAATACAATAGAATAAGAGTAATCAAAATGCGGTTGTCCGCAGGAATAGTAGAGAGGTTATTGACTATGCAAAAGAAAGTCCTGATCATTGGTGCGGGAGTTATCGGGTGCGCAATTGCACGCGGACTTTCGCGTTATCAGATTGATCTGACAGTACTTGAACGCGGTCATGATGTCTGCGAAGGTGCAAGCAAAGCAAACAGCGGTATTGTACATGCCGGCTTTGATGCAAAACCGGGAACCATGAAAGCACGTCTGAATGTGGAAGGATCCCAACAATACGAAGCTTTCTGTCGTGAACTGGGAGTTCCATATTCCCAGCCGGGGGCCTTGGTTCTTGCTTTCTCAGATGATGAAATGAAAACTGTTCAGGAACTCTACCAGCAGGGAATTGAAAATGGTGTAAAAGAACTGTCTGTTTTGAATGCTGAGGAAGTTCTGGCTCTTGAGCCAAACGTTAATAAGGAGATCAAGGGAGCCCTCCTGGCTAAAACAAGCGGACTTGTTTCTCCATATGAACTGACTTATGCTCTGGCAGATCATGCAGCTGTAAATGGCGCACACTTTATTTTCAATCAGGAAGTCAGAAGCATCGAAAAAATAGACAATGGATTCACGGTTAAAACACAGGATAATCAGTATGAAACGGATATTGTAATTAACTGTAGCGGTGTCAGTTCCGCCATTCTTCACAATCAGCTGAGTGATGACAAGCGTGAGATTATTTACCGCCGTGGTCAATACTGGCTGCTGGATCATGATGTAAACAAATTGTTTACCATGACCATGTTCCAGTGCCCGACAAAGATGGGCAAAGGTGTCCTTGTTTCACCGACCGTTCACGGCAACATTTTGCTCGGGCCGACTGCCGAAGATATTCCGGATTCACAGGATACAAACACAACTGCAGAAGGACTGGCAAATGTTCTTAATACTGCAAAGAAGACCTGGCCTGGTATCAATACACGTACCGGCATTACCAGTTTTTCCGGAATACGCGCACATGAAAAAAATGGAGATTTCATCATTGGACAGGTAGAAGGCGTCTCTGGAGCATATGAAACAGTCGGAATTGAAAGTCCCGGTCTTACCTCAGCACCTGCGATTTCCGCTCTTCTGGTCGGAATAATTGAAAAAAATGAGCAGCTGACACCAAAGGATGATTTTAAACCAGCTGTACCTCTTCCAAAGCCGTTCAATGAAATGAACGATGATGAACGTCGTCAGGCAATTGCAGAAAACCCGCTGAACGGAAAACTGATCTGCCGTTGTGAAGTAGTCACAGAAGCAGAGATACGTGCAGCAATCCGGCGTCCTGTCGGCGCAACTAGCATTGACGGTGTTAAACGTCGTACAAGAGCTGGTATGGGACGTTGTCAGGGCGGTTTCTGCTCACCTCGTGTAGCAGAAATTATCTCTGAAGAATTAGGTATTCCGATGACTGAAGTGACGAAGAGCGGCAATTCAAGCAAGCTGTTGGTTGGCAAACTTGAAGATTCCTTTGCGGAGGTGTAAGTATGGCAGCTTATGGAATTGATGTGGATATCTTAATTGTCGGAGCAGGCCCTGCAGGTCTTGCAGCAGCTGTTGCTGCAAAAGAAGCAGGAATTGATAATCTGGTTATCCTGGAGCGGGAAGATCATCCGGGCGGAATACTTCGTCAATGTATTCATAACGGATTCGGCCTCCATCGGTATAACGAGGAACTCACTGGCCCGGAATATGCTCAGAGAGATATTGATCGGGCAGAAGCGTTGGGTATTGACATTCGTTGCGGAACAACTGTTCTCTCGGTAGAGGCTGACCATACCGTTACCGCAGTCAGCACATCTCGAGGTCTTGAAACTTATAAAGCCAAAGCTATCATTCTTGCAATGGGCTGCAGAGAGAGGCCTCGTGGGGCTCTAGGCATTCCCGGTTCCCGCTGTGCC
This sequence comes from uncultured Eubacteriales bacterium, assembly GCA_902767305.1. GTDB lineage: Bacteria > Bacillota > Clostridia > Christensenellales > Aristaeellaceae > Ventricola. The sequence goes on along the minus strand of CACXHF010000538.1, from coordinate 11,502 downwards.
GGTATCTATACGGCAGGTACCGCTCAGAAATTTGTCAACCTGGAAGGCTTCATGCCAGGCAAGAAAATTGTTATACTCGGTTCCGGTGACATCGGACTGATTATGGCCCGCCGTATGACGCTGCAGGGTGCTAAGGTTCTGGCCTGCGTCGAACTGATGCCGTACTCATCCGGACTGAAACGGAATATTGTACAATGCCTTGATGACTATGGAATTCCTCTGTATCTCAGCCATACCGTAATCGATATCGAAGGCGGAGAGCGTCTCACCGGTGTAACTGTAGCTAAAGTGGATGAACACAGGATGCCTATCCCCGGTTCTGAGATTCATTTTGACTGTGATACGCTGCTTCTCTCCGTTGGTCTGATACCGGAAAATGAGCTCAGTAATCAGGCAGGTCTTGAAATCAGTCCTTTTACCAGTGGTCCTGTAGTCAACGACGTTTTCGAGTCCAGCGTTCCTGGCATTTTTGCCTGTGGAAATGTATTGCATGTGCATGATCTGGTTGACTATGTTTCTCAGGAAAGTACCGAAGCCGGAAAAGCTGCAGCAGAATATATTCACAGAGAGTCTTTTGACGGTAAAAATGTTCAGGTAATGGATGGAAATGGTGTTCGGGGTACAGTACCTCAGAAGATTCTGCTGAATGAGGAAAAGAAAGTTAACCTCATGTTCCGTCCCTCCGGTGTGTTTGAAAAAGCACAGGCTGTCGTCATGCAGGGGGATACCGTTCTGGTAAAGAAACGGGCACAGATTTTTACCCCGGGTGAGATGGTTGTCATTCCGCTTGATACGACAAAACTGTCCGGTGAAGAGCCGATTAGAGTCAGCATTGAGAAGGTGTAAGAAGATGGAGAAACAGATTGTTTGCATCAACTGTCCTCTTGGGTGCCGTATTACGGTAACCATGGATGGAAATGAAATTACCAAAATTGAAGGGAATACCTGTAAGCGCGGTGAGAATTATGCTCGTCAGGAAGTACTCTCTCCGGTTCGTGTAATTACTGCAGTTCTCCCCGTAGAAGGCAGTTCTGTTCCAGTCAGTGTAAAAACGGCTGCTCCGGTTCCGAAAAACAAGATTTTCGAATGTATGTCCGAAATGAGTAAAGCCAATCTTAAAGCTCCCATTCATATGGGGGATGTAATCGTCCCGAATATTCTGGGAACTGGAGTTAATGTGGTTGCTACAAAATCAGTCGAATAATAAGGTAGAGAGAGGGCTTCGCCCTCGCTCTTCCCGTAGCACTATACGTACCAGTCTGGTATACGGAGTTACATCGTAACATTGTTTTAAATTGTTTCTCAGGTATAATCTAGAGGATCGATCAATCCCGGTCGATTCTCTTTCTTATTAGGTAAGGATAGAACCTTTGAACCCAGCAGGACATTAGCCGTCTTCCAACGTTCTTAAACTCCTCAACTTTGCTGCCTCGCTTCCGCACTTCCTGCTATTACTGGCAGCAATTTGCGTTTCGCTACACTTAGCGAAACTTCCATCCGCATGAATTGTGCCATGCCAGGTACACATTCAAAAATGCGGGCTCAGTCAGAGACTGAGCCCGCACTTTAACGGATTGAATCAGGCCTGTTCAGCTTTCATCTCATTCAACAATTTTTCTGCACTGACAAGACGCACACACAGAGAGAAGAGCTGCACAGCAGATGTCAGTTCAGGCATGGAAGGATATGTCGGTGCGATACGAATATTGGAATCATTAGGATCTTTCCCATATGGCCAAGTTGCACCTGCAGCCGTCATAATAACACCAGCCTTTTTTGCTCTGGCTACTATAGCCTTAGCACATCCCGGCAGAGAATCAAAGCTGATAAAATAACCTCCCAACGGTTTCGTCCAACTTCCGATCTTCAGCTCACCAAGATTCTTCTCAAGTGTTTCCTCTACAATTTCAAACTTTGGACGAATGATATCGGCATGCTTACGCATATGCTCCACCATTCCATGAATGTCTCCAAAGAAACGTACATGCCGCAGCTGGTTCACCTTGTCATGACCGATAGTCTGATGCCTGAGCTGACGCTTGATATCCTCCATGTTATTGGGCGACGTCGCAAGAGCGGCAATACCACTTCCCGGAAATGTAATTTTCGACGTGGACGCAAATTTGTAAACCAGGTCGGGATTACCAGCGCGCTTGCATTCCGCCAGAATTTCGATCAGATAATCCTGATGGTCATCATACAGATGGTGCATGCCATAAGCATTATCCCAGAAAATACGAAAATCTTTTGCAGCTGGCTTTAATCTGGCAAAACGACGTACGGTTTCATCCGAGTAAGAATATCCCTGAGGATTAGAATACTTCGGAACACACCAGATTCCCTTAATGCTTTCATCTTCCTGCACGAGTTTCTCAATCATACTCATATCCGGTCCGGTTGGTGTCATCGGAACAGGAATCATTTCAGCTCCGAAATACTCAGTAATCGCAAAATGACGGTCGTATCCAGGAACCGGGCAAAGAAAACGGACTTTTTCCAGTTTGCACCACGGTGTACTGCCAAGAACGCCATGAGTATAGCAACGGGAAACAGTATCATACATCACATTCAGAGAAGAATTCCCATAAATGATTATATCGTTCGGATTGTTCTCCATCATGTCGCCAAGCAGGACTCGTGCCTCATCTATACCGGTTAACTGACCGTAATTACGGCAGTCAGTTCCATCTTCACACGTTAGATCGGAATTGGAATCCAACACATCCATCATTGCCATTGATAGATTCAGCTGATCCTGACTGGGTTTGCCGCGACTCATATCCAAATGAAGTTCGAGCGACTGAAAATGCTTGTATTCTTTTTTGAGTGCAGCAAGTTCATTGCTCAACTCTTCCCGTGACATTTCGGTGTATGGCTTCATTGCAATCATCCTTTGCATTTTTAAATTGGCTATTGCCCAAATTGATGGATGAATTCTACCATGTTACAGTAAAAATTGCAAGTTTACCATTAAAGAATTTCACAAATAACGTTTTTGGTTTTTTCTCATCAGTTATGTCAGACAATTCGTTTTTCAGTCAATAAAGACAGACAAAAAACAAGAAGGAGAACAGGATGGAGTGGCAGGTTTCAAAACAAGGAAATGAATTGCAGCTTTCGGAATACATCCGCCTCTGTGTTGACGATGTCCCGCAGAGAGTCATTCGTGACATGATTCAGAATCGGGCGATAAAAATTGATGGTGAGCGAATTCAGAAGGATATTTTGTTGAAAGAAGGACAGAAAATCACCCTTTACTGGCCTCGTTCGTATCTGCTTTCACTTTTAAATCCAGGCAGTCTTCCGGAAATCGTTTATGAGGATTCTCATATTATCGTAATTAACAAACCAGCTGGCCTGCTCTCTCAAAGTGAAAGTCTATACTCCATCGGAAACAATGCTCTGGATCTGGTTCGGATAGAACTGAAGCGCCGGGGAGAGAAATCAGAGTCTCTGACACTATGTCATCGACTGGATGTAATGACCGGAGGACTGCTTGTCTTTGCTAAAGACCCTGAAGCTGCTGAGAATCTCTTTTCTGCTTTTGAAAACCGAATAATTGAAAAGTATTACACATGCGATGTAAAAGGATGTCCCTCACAGAAATCAGCAGTTCTGGAGGCCTGGCTGCGAAAAGATGAACGTGCTGCTCTGGTTTCTGTTACGGATTATCCCGCCAGAGGATCTGTCCCTATACGAACTGGTTACACATGCCTCTGTCCAGGAAAATATGCTCGACTTTCAGTTCAACTGTTTACAGGCAGAACCCATCAGATCAGAGCTCATTTGGCTCAAATCGGGCATCCGATACTTGGAGATGACAAGTATGGAGACCGGGATCTCAACCGCAGGCTCGGTATACGACATCAGCGTCTCTGGTCAACCCGCCTGATTTTTCACACGGATGGGTGTCTTTCCGGATTAAACGGAAAAATCATAGAGACTGCCTATCCGTATGGAATTGTCGGGAAAGGAAGTAGTTTTGCTCATGATTAAGCTGATCGCTCTGGATATGGATGGTACACTCCTTTTAAGTGACCACAAAACCATTCACCCAAATAATATTTTGGCTATTCGCGAGGCTCAGATTTCCGGAATACAAGTGTTTATCTCCACAGGCCGTCTGCCTGAGGACGTCTCTGATTTTTTGCACCGAACAAATCTTAACTGTGGTATGGTCTGCTGCAACGGAGCATGTGCATACAGTGGTCCGCTTCCTGATGGGAAACAGCTTCGTGAAAATGTGTTTTCTGCCGATCTGGCTAATCAGGTAATCGATCTTATGCTGCCTTATCAGATCATGATCAATGCCTTTGAGGAAGGACAGGTATCCACTGTTGCACGCTCGGATACACATCATTATCATCTTCTTGAAAGGGGACTGATAAGAGAAAAACGGGGAGAAGCAGCTTTAAGAGCAAGTGCCCGAAAAGGAATCCTCAAATTTTACACCATGGAGTCGCCTGATACCGCTTCGTTTTCCTCTCCTCTGATGGAAGAACTCCGAAACGAACTTGCTCAAAAATGTCCTGGCATCCAGATTACCCGTTCTTCTCCCGGAATTGTCGAAGTGATGCCAGAACATGTGGGGAAAGGTCATACACTGATTCAGGTAGCCACAGACCTTGGCATATCTCCAGCAGAAATAATGGCCGTTGGGGATGAAGAAAACGATCTTGACATGCTTGAACGGGTAGGCTTTCCCGTTGCAATGGCTAATTCAAGTTCAAAGGTTCTTGCTTCTTGTTCTCTGATTACGCTCGACAATGATTCAGCAGGTGTTGCCGAGGCAATACGGTATGCGCTTGGAAAAGAAGATACGTTATGCAGAGATAATCGATAAGCATAAAAAAGAAGACAGCGACTCCTGTCTTCCTCAGATTAATTCATGATTATACGTTAAATGCCCATATTGTTCGGTTAATTGCAAGGCTACCTTCAATTCGTTCTGCAGCTTTTGTCAGAAGTTCAATTTCAGGTTCATGAAACCGGTCCGGAACAGAACTGTCAATATCCATTACTCCGATTACTTTTCCATCCAGGTGCACAGGAATGACTAATTCTGATCTGGAATTGGCGTCGCATGCAATATGCCCGGGAAAAAGATTTACATCCGGGACACATATCATTTGGTCAGCAGCAGCTGCAGTACCACAGACCCCCCGGCCCAGTGGAATCATGATACAGGCAGGCAATCCGCAGAAAGGGCCAAGCTGCAGCACACCGTCCAGCAGGAAATAAAAGCCGCACCAGTTTATATCCGGTAGGGTAAATCGGATATACGCACTGAGATTGGAAAGATTAGACAGTGGATGCACAGAGAGATCAATCAGAGACTCCATACTTTTCAGCAAATCATCCATAGTTTTTTATTCCTTTCTATTCGTTGAACCGAAACCACCATGCCGGATACCCGTTGCATCATCATCACTTGTAATGCCAAATGGAAGAAAGATTCCCTGAGCAACCGCTTCATTTCTTTCTATATCCAGTATTTTCCCGGTCAATGAATCATTTGTCATTCGTAAAAAAATATGCCCTTCGTTTTCGGCAAAAGCATAATCGCTGTCAATGACTCCAACACTGTTGTCGAGCTGAAAACGATATTTAAAACCGAGGCTGCTGCGAGGAAACAGAAGCAGAACATATCCCGGATCAATTAGTGCACGAATACCCGTCGGAATCAGAATTGTCTGCTGAGGCAGTAGATGAATGGATACCGTCGTAAAAAAATCATAACCTGCTGATCCAACGGTCGCACGACGCGGCAGTCGAATCTCGTCATAAATTCGATCCGGATCCTGGATATCCGGAAACACCTTTCTTATATCTTCAAGAAAACATTGGCGGGATATTTTTTCAAAACTTGCAACAATCATAAGCAAATGTCCTTTCAGAAATAACCGAACGAAAGCAAAAAATAATAATGAAACGTACACAACACGAAGGTTTTTTCGTTGACAAACCTCTTCGACTGAGTATAATGAATGCGTATACTGAGTAAGTATTCCGAAAGCAGTACTTTGGTTTCGGGATACTTCCACGATGTTCAAAAGGATTATAAGGAGTAAGAAAAATGGCGTTATCTTATCATATGACCATTGCAGGTCTCGAAAGGGATCTTCCGCTCTGCCCCCTGAATGATGAGATGTGCATCGGTGCTTTTGTCATCTTTGGTGACTGTGAACTAACTGAGGCGTGTTCAAAAGAGCTTCTTAAACGAGCTCCGGAATTTGATTACATTATTACCGCGGAGAGCAAGGGTATTCCTATTGCCTATGAAATGGCCCGTCAGATCAAAGCAAAAAAGTGGCTTCTTGCCAGAAAAGGCGTTAAGCTGTACATGAAGGATGTCGTTGGAGTTGAGGTTCGTTCCATTACAACAGATCATGTTCAGAAGCTCTATATTGATGGCAATGATGCTCAACTGATGCACGGTAAGAAAATCCTGATTGTCGATGATGTTATTTCTACCGGCGAAAGCCTCCGGGCACTTGAGGAATTGGTTGAAAAAGCAGGCGGCATAATTGTTGGCCGTATGGCCATTCTTGCGGAAGGGGATGCTCAAAAGCGGGATGACATTATCTATCTTGAAAAGCTTCCTCTGTTCAAGGCAGACGGTACAGTTATCGAATAAATAAAGAGAAAGACGGGCACTTCATCCGTCTTTCTTTTTTATTTCTTTGAAAAACTAATTTTGCTTTCCTCGTGGCGAATAAGCCGACCGATATTCGCCCTATGACGATAAATCGCAAGAAGCGCTTCAAAGAGACAGAGCAGAAAAACCGGAAGATCAAAAGTCTGGGTTAAAAGAACTGAAATAGGGAAGGTAACTGCTGCAAGAATTGAACCAAGAGAAACATACCGAGTAATCAGCACAGTAACAAGAAAAACACCAAACGCAATCAGAATGGGAACCGGCATAGCAACAAGAAGGCTGCCAAAACTGGTTGCAATTCCTTTTCCACCTTTAAAGCCAAAGAAAACAGGATAATTATGGCCCAGGACAGAAAAGACAGATCCCAGCAATCCACCAAATGCACCGCCCACCAGCCATTTGCCTATAAGTGCTGCAAGTACGCCTTTCAGCATGTCCCCAAGCAACGTAATAATAGCCGCTTTCTTTCCCATGACACGCAGCATATTCGTTGCCCCAGCATTCTTACTGCCTTTTGTCCGGATATCCCCGCTTTTGGTCAGTTTCGAATAAATAATCCCGGTAGAGCAACTTCCGAGAAGGTAGCTGATAATAATAGTCAGAAGAATACTCATTGACGATCACTCCTTTCTTTTTGACGAAGAATAAATCGCAGGGGAGTCCCTTCGAATCCGAAGCTTTTCCGGAAAGCATTCTCAATATATCTCTGATAGGAAAAATGCATCAGTTTTTCGTCGTTGACAAAAAGCACAAATGTAGGAGGAGCAACGCTCTGCTGTGTTGCATAATAGATTTTCAGTTTTCTGCCCATCACTGTCGGAGGCTGAAGGGCACCGGTAATATCCGCAAGAACATCATTCAGAAGACCCGTAGTAATCCGTCTCTGGGCTTGTTCATGAACAGATAAAGCCATTTCAAGAACCTTATCTACACGTTGTCCGGTTAAAGCAGAAATGAAAAGAACAGGTACATAATCCATAAATTTGAGATCATTCAGTATTTTTTTTCGGAACGTTTCCATAGTGTTGGTATCTTTTTCAATGGAATCCCATTTGTTGACGACAATCACGCAGGCTTTGCCTTCTTCGTGAATATACCCGCCAATCTTGGTATCCTGTTCCGTCACTCCATCCTGTGCGTCAATAAGAAGAAGGGCTGTATCACACCGCCTGATAGCAGCCAGTGAACGGATAATACTGTATCGTTCAATCGATTCGTCCTCAATTGCCCGTTTGCGGCGAATTCCTGCAGTGTCTATTAGGGTAAACCTGTAATTGTTCCAGGTAAGAGGTGCATCAATGGCATCTCTTGTTGTTCCGGCAATGTCGGATACCATCGTCCGTTCCTGTCCCAGAAGTCTGTTGACAAGACTCGATTTCCCAACATTCGGCCGTCCGACAACTGCAATACTGACTGAAGTCTCCGAACCATCCTCCTCTTCTTTTTCAGGAAACTGAGCAATCAGTGCATCGAGCAAATCTCCTAGTCCTGTCATATTCGTAGAGGATATTCCGTACGGATCACCAAGACCCAGAGAATAGAACTCATAGATGCTATCCTGTTGTGCCATGGAATCAATTTTATTAACTACCAGTATAACCGGTTTGCTGCTTCGTCTCAGAAGCGTGGCCACATCTTCATCATCTGCCGTCAGTCCTGTACGACCATCGACAAAAAACAGGATGACATCGCAGGTATCAATGGCAATCTGTGCCTGATGACGCATTTCTTTAAGAAAGATATCATCAGAATGTGTATCAATGCCTCCGGTATCAATCAGTGTAAACATGCGGCCAAGCCATTCGCAATCTGCATAGATCCGGTCACGTGTTACACCAGGAGAATCTTCGACAATTGAGATTCGATGTCCGCTAATTCGGTTAAAAAAAGTTGATTTTCCAACATTCGGCCGTCCGACGACAGCTACTAGGGGTTTTGCCATAATTGTTTATTCCTCCGTTCCGCGTAAGGCATAAAGCAGATCACCACCGTCATTCTGAACGGGGAGAACTGGAATTCCAAGACGTTCCTGAAGTTCACACAGTTTCATATCATCCAGAAAAACATCTTCGCCTTTGCGCAGCATATTTTCAGTAATCAGTATTTCATCTGCCTGTTTGCCAGAGAGCTGTTCAAGCAGATCCTGACCGGTTAAAAGACCGGCAACCGTGACTGTCTCGCCAAAAAAACGATTCTTTATTGCCTGAACAGTAATATCAACACCAGGAAACGGAAAAGAAGTAATCAGTTTCTCCATAAATGGAGCAGCCGAAGTCCCTGTTGCAAGAATCACTTTTCTGCTTCTGCATGTACCATTTGGGTCCAGATGATAAGCAGTTCGGAATTCCGTTTCAAACCGCCGCAAAAGCCCCACGCCGTTTTCGTACTGTGGATAATCTTCATAAGCCTCATCTGGAGGAATAGGAAGTCCGGCTATCTGATAGAATTCATCTGAAGGAAAAACAAAACGAGTACCATGCTGCCGGAACATCTCCGTACGGACTTCATCAGCAATCCTGATTACATCCACAGCCTCCTCACGTGTATAGGGTCTTAGCGGGAACAAATGTTCACGATACTTTGTGAGTCCTACCGGAACCAATGCGGCACTAAGTGCATGAGGAATGAATCCTGTCAGATCCGAGAGCGTCCTGCGAAGTTCATTCCCATCATTTATACCGGGACAGAGGACAATCTGGCAATGAAAACTAAGCCCGTTATCTGCGAATCGTTTCAGATGCTCCATAATTCTGTCTGCATGAACATGATTCAGCATCTTTTTTCTCAGTTCACCGTTTGTTGTATGAACAGAGATATAAAGAGGACTGGCGTGTCGCTCTATAATTCTATCCATTTCAATCCGGGGGAGATTCGTCAGCGTCACAAAGTTCCCAGCCATCAGTGAAAGGCGCCAGTCATCATCCCTGACATACAAGGACTCCCTCATGCCGGGCGGCATCTGCTCAATAAAACAAAACACGCAATGATTCGCACAGGTTCTTGGATGACTCATTAAAGACGATTCTAGCGTCAGACCAAGAGGCATTTCTGTTTTTTTATCAATAACTACCTGGCGTATCCTGCCATCTGTCCCTTCTACCTGAATTTTCAGATGCGGTCTGGCAGTCAGATACTGATAGTCAACAAGATCAAGAACGGGGATATCACATATGCTGAGAAGGATTTCGCCGGATCTGAGACCGGATTTTGACGCAAGAGAATGCGGAGCTACCTTAACAATCTTCTGCGGCATACCTGTTCTCCTCTCGTATAGCTTCGCCGTGTATTATCGCTGATTTACAACTGAAAGTCAAGGCAGACAAAGCACCGTCGAGATTAAACGGTGATGCCAAAACACCCATGACGACGATTTCATAATGTGAAACCTGGCTGAACATACCATGCTGCATAAAAGACAGAAAAAATGCATCTCAATGAGAAGACTATTCTGAAATCGTAGACTAATCCTACATAACATCCATTCAAAAACCCTGAAGAATTTGAAGGACCTCTTTACCATAGAGCCTTGTTTATGCTAGAATAGGTCCTGTTTTTAGTAGCTGTTCGCCGCGACATCGACACGGCCACGCCACACAGATTGAAACATACTGTAAAAATGGGGGAAAATCAGATGGGTCGTTACTTTGGCACAGACGGATTCCGCGGGGAAGCCAATATCAATCTTACATGTGAACACGCATTTAAAATCGGAAAGTTTATTGGATGGTATTATGGAAAGCGGAAAGGAAAGCGGGCTCGAGTCGTCATCGGTAAGGATACGCGGCGTTCCAGCTATATGTTTGAATACGCCATCGTAGCCGGATTGACTGCTACTGGTGGGGACGCCTATATGCTGCATGTTACAACTACTCCGAGTGTAGCCTTCGTTACTCACAGAGATAATTTTGATTGTGGTGTAATGATTTCCGCATCCCACAATCCTTATTATGATAACGGGATCAAGCTCATCAATGAGCGCGGCGAAAAAATGGACGATGAGACAATTGCAGCCATCGAGTCGTATCTCGACGGGGAATACGACCTCGATTCTGGAGATATTCCGTATGCTCTTCGGGATGAGCTGGGGGAGATTGTTGACTATGTTTCCGGACGCAACCGTTATATTGGTTATCTGATTTCCCTTGCTTCTCACTCATACAGGAATGTCCGTGTAGGTCTTGACTGTGCCAATGGAAGCTCCTGGAATATCGCAAGAACCGTTTTCGAAGCACTCGGTGCAAAAACATTTGTTATCAACGCCGAGCCGGATGGCTTCAATATTAATCGTAATGCCGGTTCTACACATATCGAAGGGCTCCAGCGCTTTGTTCTGGAAAACCATCTTGATGTTGGATTTGCCTTTGACGGCGATGCAGACCGCTGCCTGTCTGTTGATGAAAAAGGTCAGCTGGTAGATGGTGACAAGATCATGTATATTCTTGCAAACCAGATCAAACGTGAAGGCAAGCTGACCGGGAACAAAATAGTTACCACCATCATGAGTAATTTCGGATTGTACAAAGCACTTGACGAGGCAGGGATCGGATACGAGAAAACCAAAGTCGGAGACCGTTATGTTTATGAAAATATGTCCAAGAACGGTTATCGTGTCGGCGGCGAGCAGTCCGGTCATATTATTCTCAGCAAGTATGCAACGACAGGCGATGGCATTCTGACATCAATCGAAGTGATGGAAGCCATGATGGATTCCAAACAGACACTGTCCCATCTTGCTGCACCGGTGAAGACCTATCCGCAGGTTCTTCGTAATGTCCCGGTAAAGGATAAGGCAGCTGTCAGAGAAAACCAGCATGTTCAGCAGGTCGTTAAGGAACAGGAGAAGT
>CACXHF010000537.1 GCA_902767305.1 uncultured Eubacteriales bacterium | reverse complement strand
TTCAAGAGGATGGACCATGACTGCCTCTGTCAGGTTTGCCAACCAGGTAGCCGCTCAGGTCGTTTCACAGGAAGGTGCTATTCTGCAGGACAGCCGGATTCTTGAAAATCCCTTCCGGGAATGAAAAAAGCCCTTGTCCACCGGCAAAGGCTCAGAACCATTTTCACTCGGTCAGACAACCGTCTGCAAGCCCAGTGTTTTTTCAATCAGCAGCATGACGCCAAGCGTCACCAGCATCATTACCGTTGCAAGTGCTGCTATAGTGGGATCAAAATGATACTCCACGTACCCCATAATCTCTATCGGCAGCATGCTGACGCCCGGAGCTGTCAGAAAGGTTGACAGCGACACATTATTGAACGAATTAATCACCGCCATGACACAGGCGGATGCGATTCCGCTTTTGATATTCGGCAGGACGATGTGGAAAAAGGCATAACCTCTGGATGCGCCAAGACTGCCCGCCGCCTCTTCCATGGCAAAATCAAAGTTTGCAAGAGAGGAGGTAACCACCCGCATTACATAAGGAACAGACAGCAGGGTATGGCCGATGAGCAGGCTGGGAATAACAGCGAGATTCCACTGACTCACCACATACCGAAGCATAATAAAGCCAAGAACAATGCAGGGAATCAGAACAGGTGAGAGAAACAGGGTCTTCACCATGTTCTTTCCGGGAAACCTGTAACGGTTGATGGCATAGGCTGCCGGCACTCCAAAAAGAAGTGCAATCGCTGTAGCTGCAAAGGCAATTTCAATGGAAAGCTGTGCTGCCCGGATGAATGAACTCATCTGGAACACCTGCATATACCACTTCAGTGTAAAACCTTTTCCGGGAAAAACCAGTGCGTTCTGTTCGCCAAAAGAAGCTGCCATGATGATCAGCAACGGACCGATCAGAAAGACATAGACCAAAAAAGTGATGAGTCCCAGTGCAATATGGTGCTTTCCTTTCATGTCAGACCTCTTCCTCTCTGCCCCTGATCATTTTTCTGTCTTTCAAAGCAGGGGAAACCGCTTTCATCGACTGAAAGCCGTTTCCCCCTGACTGATCTGTTTTCGACTGCCGCTGCCGACCGGTTTTCCCGCCAGCATACGGCCTTTATCCGTTTACTGGACGCTGAAAGTCTCGTTCCACTTTTCTGTCCAGGATGCCAGCTTTTCCGTTACAAAGTCCCAGTCGGGCAGAATCAGCTGATTGACCATATCGCCGTAAGTAAAGTTCATGGCATGCTCCTCGTCCAGAACGATGTCCGTACGTACGGGGCTGTCTACGCCATCCATTGCCTCAGCATACTGAACATCATAGCTGAGATAATAATCAATGAACAGTTCAGCCAGTTCCTTGTTTTTGCTTCCGGTCACCACATTGAGCATGTTATAACCGCCGAAAAGTCCCTCGGCAGGATTAACCCAGACATAATCCGGATTGGCGCTCTTGGCAGAGGTGTAGGAATAATCGAGCAGAACAGCGGCACATACCTCACCCTGATTCAACATGGTGATGGTATTGTTGGCAGAGGTATACGTGCTCTTGACATTAGGCTTGAGTTCCGCCAGTTTTGCAAATATGGCATCGTCATCCTTGCCCGGCTCAAGACCGAAAGCAGCCGCCACGCCGTAGTAGAAGAGAGGTCCGGAAGTATTGGTGATTGCCGGAATGGCAATATAATCCTTCAGTTCCGGATTCCACAGATCCGCGAAACTCTTAATCTCTACCGGGCAGGATGCCGGATCATACACGATACCCAGACGATTGAAAGTATACGCCGGACCATATCCCTCTCCCATGGGTGCCTTGGCATTATCATATACCGCACTGAGGTTGGTCAGCTTGGAAGTATCCAGTTTGTCAATTTTCCCTTCAGCCATCAGCTGCTTGACAAACATGTCGCCGATGATAACCACGTCATATTCGCCCTCGGCAGCTTCTGCCAGCTTCGTCACACGAACAGCATTGGACGCACCGTCAGCCACGATGGTACATCCGGTCATTTTCATAAACGGATCATAGATGTTTTTCTGCAGCAGCTCAGCATTAAATGCGAAGGTGCTGATGGTAAGTGTCTGACCGGCATATGGTTTATCCTCAGCCGAAGCCATGCAGGCGGCGGAGAGCACCAGTACCAGAGCCAGAAGAAGAACGGTCAGCTTTTTCATTGTCATTTCCTCCTGTTTTATGCTTGTGGTCCAATGAGTATTATTTTATTCGCACTCAGCTCCAGAGAAACACGGGAGCCAACGGAATAAACCCTTTCCTGTCCGGCCTTAACGACAAATTCACCGATGGCCGTGCGTACATTGTACTGAATATTCCGTCCAAGGAACGTCGTCACCAGTATCTCACCCTGCAGCCGGTTTTCTCCCTCTGTTCCTGCCTGACACAGGCTCACGTCCTCCGGACGAATACATGCCCGGAAATGATCCCCAGGCAGATCTCTGGCTACTTTCAGTGCCAGACCGCTATCCGTCACCAAGCTGTCGTCTTTCCGGGTCAGATCAAAGAAGTTCTCAAATCCGACAAAGTGCGCAATAAATTCTGTTTTAGGACTGTTAAAAATATGTGCAGGACTGTCCATCTGTTCAATAATGCCTCTGTTCATAATGGCAACCTGATCGGAGATGGCAAAGCATTCCTCCTGATCATGTGTGACATAGATAGCCGTAAAGCCCAGTTCCTGCTGAATTCTCCGGATTTCAACACGCATTTTAACTCGAAGCTTGGCATCCAGATTTGAAAGCGGCTCATCAAAAAGCATCAGATCCGGCCGGATAACCATAGCACGTGCCAACGCCACCCGCTGACGCTGACCACCGCTCATTTCCCTTGGATAGCGCTGTTCAAATCCTTCCAGGTCCACCAGTGCAAGCATCTCCGTCACGCGCCGCTTCATTTCCTCCTTCGGGGTCTTCCGCATTTTAAGACCGAATGCGACATTATCAAAAACTGTCATGTGCGGAAACAGAGCATAGCTCTGAAAAACAAAGCCAAAGTTGCGCTTATGCAGCGGCACATGGGTGATGTCTTTTCCATCAAAAACAATCCGGCCTTCATTCGGTTGAGAAAATCCAGCAATCAAGCGCAGTGTCGTGGTTTTTCCACAGCCAGATGAGCCTAGCAGACTGACAAACTGTCCCCTTTCCACTTTCAGATTAAAATCACGCAGGATGATGTTTTTATCATATCCGGCAGTAATATGTTCAAGTTCCAGCAATGCCATTGTGCCAGCCTCCTTTGCAATTTATCATGCAGCCATCGGATTGATTTTTCGGCTGAGCCGGTTGAATATGCCGGAAATCAGCATTGTCACCACGATCATTACCATGGCAACAGCAGAAGCCTGCACCCAGTCACGGAGACTCATGGCATACTGATATACCATCGTGGAGAGAACCTGCGTATCAGTAGCTCCAAGCAGCTGAGGTGTGGTATAAGCCGTCATGCAGCCAGTAAATACCAGCACAGCTCCTGTCACCAGTCCGGAAACACTCAACGGAAAAACGATGCGCAAAAATGCCACAAAACGTGTTGCTCCGAGGCTACCGGCCGCCTCCGTCAGGTCTTCCGGGATGGAATCCATCACTCCGAGGAGAGAGAGGATCATCTGCGGCAGAAACAGCTGAACAAATCCGACCGTCATGGAAAACTCGTTATACAGCAGAGACTGCGGGCGTGAAAAAAGCCCAATGCCTACCAGAAACTGGTTCACAATTCCCTTTCGTCCCAGAATGACCATCCAGCTGAAAGAACGGATTACAGGACTTGTAAACATGGGAAATACGGCAAGGGCCATCATCAGCCCCTTCCGCCTTGAATACCGGCTGATATAATAGGCGCACGGAAATCCCAGGCAGGCGCAAAGCAGTGTACTCAGAAGGCTCAGTCTTACGCTGCGCCCAAACACCTGCTGAAAATATGTGCTGCGAATCAGGCGGGTGTAATTATCCAGTGTAAAGGTGCTTTCTGAAAAAAATGTGGAAATCAGAATAGAGAACAGAGGGATCAGCATAAATACGGTTACAAAAAAAGCACCTGGCAAAATCAGCAGCAGCCACATGCATTTCCTCAAGCCGTTTAGTCTCATGCGTCTTTCCTCCTCAACGTTCGGAAAACTTGTTGCATTCTATCATGATTTTTCTGTGCCGTCAATAAAAGTTGAATGGAATTCAAAAGACTATGTGTCGTTTTGATTATTCTGCAGAATAATGTTCGGTTTTAGAGCTTTGTATGACTACTGACTTGCCGGCACAAATCCGCCGTTTGACTTGTATATCACCCTTATTTCAGGTAGAATACAGACAGATCTCGTAGACCAGTCCGTATTTTCACACATCAGGAGGGTTTCCCATGTCCTCTGTCTATGACCTGCTCCCTGCCAACGGTATTCCGCCTGCTCACATTCACCGGGACGTTCCGATGTCCACCTGCACAACTTTCCGCATCGGAGGACCTGCCGACTGTCTGGTAGACATTTCCTCTGTCAATGAACTTCAGACTGTCCTGGCATTTATCCGCACCCATGGACTTCCCTTCATTGTAATCGGTAACGGCTCCAATCTCCTGGTACGTGACGGCGGAATCCGTGGAGTCGTCATCAGGCTTTCCTCCCTGTTCAGTTCCATTTCTGAAGCCGCGCAGTTTACCCCCTCACGGTCATCCGGTTCCTTTATCCGTGCCGATGCCGGGGTCTCTCTTTCTGCACTTGCTCAGTTTGCTGCAACACACGGACTCGATGGTCTCGCTCCGCTCTCCGGCATTCCAGGCACGCTCGGCGGCGCTGTCCTCATGAATGCAGGCGCATACGGCGGAGAGATCGGGGAACTGATTTCAGAGGTATCCGCCGTTTCTACTGAAACCGGTGAACTGGTGACTTTTCCTGGACATCAGCTCACTTTTTCCTACCGGAACAGTTCATTTATGTCCATGCCCCATATCATTACCTCTGCCACGCTTTTCCTGAGTCCCGGAGATCCGGACAGAATTCGTGCAAGGATGCAGGAGCTCTCCGTCCAGAGACGTGAAAAGCAGCCGCTCAGCCTGCCCAGTGCCGGCAGTACTTTCAAGCGGCCTCAGGGCGCATTCGCTGCCAAACTGATTGATGACTGCGGTCTCCGCGGTTTCCGGATCGGTCAGGCGCAGATAAGTGAAAAGCACTGCGGATTTATTGTTAATCTGGGCAACGCCACAGCCGCAGAAATTCTGACCCTGATCGATTATGTCCGTGATGTGGTTTTCAAGCAGACCGGATTTACTCTGGAACCTGAAATACGAATTGTCGGTGAAAATACTACACGTCCTGGAGGAAATGCTTTATGAAGTTTCTGATTGTTACAGGAATGTCCGGTGCCGGAAAAAGTACCGTTCTGCACCATCTTGAAGATACAGGTTCTCAATGCATGGACAATCTTCCTCCGCTTCTTCTCTCACAGGTGTTCTCTCTGTTCGACCGGGTTGAGATGGCCCCGTCCACTGTCGTCCTCGGCGTCGACTCCCGCAGCGGTGCGCTTTTTAACGCCGAACTTGTTCTCTCGGCTATTGAAACAGCACGGGAAAAACACATCGTCTCCATCCTGTTCCTTGACTGCGATACAGAAACGCTTATCGACCGTTATAAGGAAACACGCAGAGATCATCCTCTGATGCAGGGAAATCTCACCCTTGAAGAGGCCATTGCAAAAGAACGTGACATGCTTCAGCCGCTTCGGGAACACGCAGACATCGTACTTTCGAGTGGAGGATACATTGCACGGGATCTCTGTGCAAAACTCGACAGTCTTCTCTCCGACGAGCACAATCCTCGAAAGATTCGCGTTGAAATCATGTCCTTTGGCTTCAAACGCGGCATTCCCAAGGAAAGTGATCTGGTTTTCGATGTCCGCTTTCTCCCCAATCCTTATTATATAAAGGATATTCGTGCATACACAGGACTTGAGGAACCGATTCGCAACTATGTGCTTGGTAAAGAGGAAACTCAGGTCTTTCTGAAACATCTTTTTTCCCTGATTGACTACCTCATGCCACTATATCAGAATGAAGGAAAACGCCGCCTTGTCATTGCCATCGGCTGTACCGGAGGTGCTCACCGGTCTGTAGTTCTCTCACAGGCTCTCTATGAACATCTGCATTCCGGCAGTTATCCCGTCAGTATTACACACCGGGATATCGGCCTCGAGGAAGCAAGTTGGTCGTTCCGGCGAAACAATCCCCATAACGGTAAATAATCGAATTGATGCCTTCACAGCCGCTTCGTAACGTAATCTGCTATTTCAAGCAAACAACACCCATGATCGATTCGTCTTCACAGTTATTAACTACATATTACGCAATTGTTACAAATGTTAAATTCATTATTGACATCTGTTAAAAATCGTAATATTATAACTCCGATTTAAGATCGAAAGGAGACGCAGTTGATCATGGGCATTTATGCGTCAAATCGTTTCAAATATATGGCACTGATCTGTGCCTTACTCCTGTTCATCACCGGTACGGCTTTCGCCCAGAATTTCCGGCTCGGCGATGAGAATGAGGAAATTTCGACAATTCAGTCTGCTTTAAAACAGCTTAAGTACTACAACGGAGATATTACAGGACATTTTGGAACACGGACAAAAGAAGCCGTGATGAAATTTCAGAAGAAAAACAAGCTCCTTGCGGATGGAATTGTCGGCGAGGAAACACTGACACTTCTGTATTCATCTGCCGGTATTCCTCTTGAATCCTCTGCAGCCTTATCCGGCGGATCTGCCTCTTCCACAGTCAGTACGTCCTCGTCTTCTTCCTCATCGGGCTCCGTTCTTCATTATGGTTCGCAGAATGATCAGGTTCGTCAGCTTCAGCAGAATCTCTCTGCGCTTGGTTTTTACAGCGGTTCTATCACGGGTCACTATGGAAGCAAGACGGAAGCTGCCGTATCTGCTTTTCAGCGCTCCAAAGGGCTTTCGCCAGATGGCATTGCCGGTACCAAAACGCTTAGCACGATTTCCTCTGCCCTTTCTGGAAATTCTTCTTCCTCTACCAGCAAAAACAGCTCCTCTTCCTCTTCCTCTTCTTCCACTTCCAGTTCGGATGACGACATGCTGAAAGTTGGCACAAAATCTGAAGCAGTTCGTCAGCTTCAGCAAAACCTTAAATCCCTTGGATACTATGATGGATCCATTACCGGCAACTATGGAAACCTGACCAAAGAAGCTGTTTACAGTTTTCAGCGTTCGAATGGTCTCTCTGCTGATGGCGTTGCCGGTGCAAAGACGCTTGCCGCTATCCGGTCCAAACTTTCAAAAAATGGAAGCAGCAACAGTACCACCACTGTGACCTCTACTTCCACCAGCACCTCCGTTTCCTCTTCACTTGGCACAGCTACTGCTCTTATTGAAGGTGCGAAAGGTTCAGAGGTAAAGAAACTTCAGCAAATGCTGGCTGCTCTTGGCTTCTTCTCCGGAAATCAGACCGGAAACTTCGGTTCTTTGACAAAGAAGGCCGTTATCGACTTCCAGAAATCGAAAGGCCTTACCGCTGATGGTATTGCCGGTGCCAAAACACTTGCTGCAATAAACGCAGCATATTCTTCCAAGTCATCCGGAAGCGGCGGACAGTTGAATACAGCCAGTGCCGGCAAAGTTATCTACTCAAGCTTTTACAATTGGCGCAACAATTACAGTAATGGTGAATACTGCACTGTCTATGACTTTTCCACCGGTTATACCTGGCGTCTTCGTATCATGACAAAAGATGCACACATGGATGCCGAACCGATTTCCGCCGAGGATACCTCTATTATGCTGAAGGCTTTCGGCGGAAAAACCACATGGACACCTAAAGTTGTCTGGGTCACATTCTCTGATGGAAAAACCTACATCGGTTCCACCCATAATACACCGCACGGTACACAGCACATCACGACCAACAATTTCAAAGGCCACCTGTGTGTGCACTTCCCGCTTCCAATGGCACGGGCAGAGGCAATCGGTGAATATGCGGTTACCCATCAGAAGGCCATTAACTCCGGCTGGGAAACCACTCAGAAAATGAACTGACTAAAAAGACCTGATCCTTGGATCAGGTCTTTTTTATATATTGTCACACAGCCATTTTCGAAGCACATCCCGATCTGTTCTTCTGATTTTTCCCTGCGTCATTCCCGGCTTCCCGCCGCCCTTCCCGGAGAACACCTGACAAAGCACACGGGTAATTGGCCGAACATCCATTTCATCTGAACACAGAGCAAATGAAATATTCTCTTCCTCACCACTCGTGACCAGTGCAATTCTGGCTCCATCAGCCAGTTTCCCGGCTGCTCTGGCTGTCCCATCACCTGTAAGTTCATCGCAGTGAACCACACGAACAGGTTTGTCCTGTTCTGACCGCGACTGCAGTTCAAACAACCGCATAGCCATCTGTTCATTTTTATATTGCAGATTCTTCCGTTCTTCAAGAACCTGTTCAATCACAGCCGCACAGTTTTCCAGGCGGCTTGATACCAGCCGATGGACCTTCTCCATCTCATCCTGAATTCGACGTTCATACATCAGAGCACGGAGACCGCAGAGGATGGAAACGCGAACACCCGTCTTATATTTCTGAACCCCGATCAGTCTGATCTGCCCGATCTCACCGGTACGATGCAGATGCGTCCCACAACAGGCACAGGTATCCGCTCCGGGAATTCGTACAATACGCAGGTCTCCTTCAATTTCCTTTTTACTTCGGTACTCCAGTGTTTTCCGGGTCTCCTTATCGAGAATGAAGTGTTCAATAGGTACATTGGAAAAAATAACCTTGTTCGCTTTTGTTTCGATATTTCTGGCTTCCTCTTCCGTGATTTCTCCATTGAAATCCATTGTCACCGCTTCAGAGCCAATATGAAACCCCACATTGTCGTACCCGAATGTTGCATGAACCAATCCTGAAAAGATATGTTCTCCACTGTGTTGCTGCATCACTGAAAAACGCCGTTCCCAGTCAATACATCCATGTATCTGTTTTCCTGGTGTCAGGTACATATCCACAAGATGTTCCACTTCTCCGTTCCGCTCATGAACATCCAGTACATTCGCCTCTCCAAGTGTTCCCAGATCAGGCCACTGTCCTCCTCCTTCCGGAAAAAACGCAGTCTGATCCAGCAGAACAATCCATCTTTCATCGTTTTTCATTCTGCATTCTCTTACAGTGGCATCAAACTGACAGAGGTATTCATCCTCATAATACAGTCGTCTGGTCATCCTTCTTCTCCTTTGTCTGATTCCGAATGATCTGTACAGGAAGACACTCCCAGCCTCCAATCCCATTTGAGCTTCGGAGGCCGGGAGTGTCTATCCCTTTATTTCTTTTTATTCGCCTTCCGGATCAAAGCCGTCCAAATCTTAAAGGCTTTCCGGTACATGGCCATCAATCGCTGACCCCGGCAGGATCATAACCATCCCTGTCATACAGGCTCTCCGGTACATAGCCATTATCGCTGTCTCCGGCAGGATCATAACCATCCCGATCATACAGACTCGGCGGCACCATTCCTCTGTTGATTGCATCCGCATCCGGATCATATCCGTCACGGTCATACAGACTTGGCGGCACCAT
>CACXHF010000536.1 GCA_902767305.1 uncultured Eubacteriales bacterium | reverse complement strand
CTCATCTCATCCGGCTCGCCCTCTGCAATTTCCAGCAATGCATGATGCAGCTGGAAATTGCAGAGGGCGAGCCGGATGAGATGAGTAAGCTTCTTAAGACGCTTGCTTCTCAGGATGATGACAACATGGAAACGGGATCAATCGTTGTCGGCGGACGATCCAATCTGCTTTCCTATCCGGAATATTCGGACGTGGAAAAAGCACGGAATCTTTTGTCTGTCCTTGAGACCAGAGACAAGATGGTTTCACTGCTCAATACACACGGTGAGATGGAGATTACTGTGCGGATCGGTCCGGAAACTGGTATGGAAGAACTGAAAGACTGTTCTGTTGTAACAGCCAGTTATCGAATGCGGGATGGAAGGGTCAATACTATCGGCCTGATCGGTCCTACACGGATGCAGTACGGCCGCGTGCTTTCTGTTCTTAATCAGGTGGGACGGTCCATCTATGAATTATTTGATTCACAGGATGATGAGCAGAAATGAATAAAGGGAAAAAGAAGAAAAAGGGCTTCCGCATCTTGCCCCATTTTACAGGCGGAACCCGGAAAGAAAGAGTGAAGGGTATGGAGCAGGAAGAAAAGGAAGTTCTGCAGGAAGAGGCAGAACTGGACGGCGCGGAGGCTGTACAGGAGGAAAATGGAGAGTCACAGTCGACCAAGGAGCCTGATATCAAGGAACTCGAAGCAGCACTTGAAAAAGCACTTCAGGAGCGGGATGAGTACCTTGATCTGGCTCAGCGATCGAAAGCCGAGTTTACCAACTATAAGCGGCGGACGGAGAACAACCGGAAGGATGCGCTTGATGAGAGCCGTAGAGACACGGTAAATGCGTTTCTGCCGGTACTGGATAATCTGGAAAGAGCTGTTGGTGCGGCGGAGGAAGCCTCTCCGCTGAAGGAAGGCATCGAAATGGTGTTGCGGCAGATGCTGGATGTCCTGACGAGACTTGGGGTTGAAACCATCAACCCTGAAGGTGAACTGTTTGATGCAAACGAGATGAATGCAGTTATGCAGGGAACAGAGGACGAAGGTGAACCGGGAACGGTTTGCCAGGTTCTGCAGAAAGGATATAAAATCGGAAATCACGTTATCCGGCATGCAATGGTTAAGGTTGTAGCGGGCTGATCCCGTTTACATACATGTCTGCGGCGGTGTTGCGGACATTGAAATACAAATTACTCTATAATGAGCGGCCGGCCGGAATGGTATCGGTTTGTCAGAAAGCGAAGCACAGGACAAAGATTCAGAAAAAGTGAATCGCCGCATGTGTTTGCTATAAGGAGGAAACATAGATGAGCAAGATTATTGGTATTGACCTTGGTACAACGAACAGCTGCGTAGCAGTTATGGAAAATGGTGAGCCTGTTGTTATTCCTAATGCGGAAGGTGCAAGAACAACGCCGTCCGTTGTAGCTTTTACGAAGAGCGGTGAGCGTCTTGTGGGTCAGGTGGCAAAGCGTCAGGCAGTCACGAACCCGGACCGCACGATTATCTCTATCAAACGTGATATGGGCAGTGACCGCCGTATCAACATTGACGGCAAAGATTATACGCCGCAGGACATCAGCGCAATGATTCTGATGAAACTGAAAGCGGATGCTGAAGCTTATTTGGGTGAGACAGTCAGCGAGGCAGTCATCACTGTGCCGGCTTACTTCTCTGACTCTCAGCGTCAGGCTACCAAGGATGCAGGACGGATTGCAGGCCTTGATGTAAAGCGGATTATCAACGAGCCGACGGCTGCTTCTCTGGCTTATGGTCTTGATAAGGAGCAGTCTCATAAGATTCTGGTTTATGACCTTGGCGGTGGAACCTTCGATGTCTCTCTTCTTGAAGTGGGTGACGGTGTTTTCGAGGTTCTTTCCACGAACGGTAACACGCATCTTGGCGGCGATGATTTCGATCAGAGAATCATTGATTATCTCGCAGCTGAGTTCAAGAAAGAAAACGGGATTGACCTTAAACAGGACCGTATGGCACTGCAGCGTCTGAAGGAAGCAGCAGAGAAGGCTAAGATTGAACTGTCCGGCGTGATGAGCACTAATGTAAATCTGCCGTTCATTACTGCAGATGCTACTGGCCCGAAGCATCTGGATGTGACGCTGACCAGGGCAAAGTTTGATGAGCTGACCCGTGATCTGGTGGATGCGACAGTTGGACCGATCCAGAACGCACTTCGTGATGCCGGAATTACAGCATCTGAGGTCAGCCGTGTCATCCTGGTTGGTGGTTCCACCCGTATTCCGGCTGTTCAGGAAGCTGTACGTAAGATGACCGGCAAGGAGCCTTACCGGAACATTAACCCTGATGAGTGTGTTGCAGTTGGTGCTGCGATCCAGGGCGGTGTTCTGAAGGGTGACGTTAAGGACGTTCTTCTGCTGGATGTCACCCCGCTTTCTCTGGGCATTGAAACCATGGGTGGTGTCTTTACCCGTCTGATCGACCGGAATACCACGATTCCTTGCAAAAAGAGCCAGATCTTCTCCACTGCGGCTGATGGACAGACCTCTGTTGAGGTTCACGTCCTGCAGGGCGAGCGCGAGATGGCTGCCGGAAACAAGACACTTGGACGTTTCCAGCTGACTGGTATTGCACCGGCACCACGCGGTGTTCCGCAGATCGAGGTTACGTTCAATATCGATGCAAACGGCATCGTGAACGTCTCCGCCAAGGATCTGGGAACTGGTAATGAACAGCAGGTGACCATCACATCCAGCACCAACCTTTCCGAGGATGAGATCAATCAGCGTGTCAAGGAAGCTGAGCAGTATGCTGAGGAAGATAAGAAGCGCAAGGAAGAAGTGGAGACGATCAACCGTGCTGACAGCCTGATCTTTGAGGTTGAGAAACAGTTGCGTGATAACGGCGATAAGCTTTCTGCTGAGGATAAGGCTCTGGTTGAAAGGGAGATCGAGGCCTTTAAGAAGCTTCGCGAGACGAATGACGCGCAGCAGATCAAGAACGCAATGGATTCGTTCAGCCAGAAGGTCTATGAGGTATTCGGGAAGTTCTATCAGTCGCAGCAGGGCGGAGCAAATCCTGAGGGGGCTGGGGCCTATCAGAATCCTAATGGCAACGGACAGGCTGGCACAAATTACAATGCAGATGGTGCATCGGATGCCGACTATGATGTTCACTGATTGAGTGAAAACGGCGGCATTAGCCCATGAACTGAATTGACTTTTAACACATGGCCGTCGTCACGATGTGACGGCGGCACATGTGTGTACTGGATAGGCGGTGACTGCTGTGGCAGATACAAAAAAAAGAGACTATTATGAGGTCCTTGGCGTCCAGAAAAATGCCTCGGACGATGATTTAAAGAAAGCTTACCGAAAGGCCGCGAAGGCTTGTCATCCAGATCTTCATCCAGATGATAAGGAAGCCGAGGCACGCTTTAAAGAGGTCAATGAGGCATACGAGGTTCTTTCGGATCCGCAGAAACGGGCCAGGTATGATCAGTTCGGCTTTGAGGATCCTATGGGCGGCGGTGCCGGTTACAGTAGCGGTTTCAGTGGTTTTGGAGGCTTTGATGATATATTAGGAGATCTGTTTGGCGGCGGCTTCGGCGGATTTGGCGGAAGCAACCGTGGCAGACGTCAGAATGCTCCGCAGCGTGGAGCAGATCTGCAGTACAATCTGCAGTTGACTTTTGAGGAAGCAGCCTTTGGCTGCAAAAAGGAGTTCAAGTTCCAGCGCAGTGCCGTCTGTGATGCCTGCAAGGGAACCGGTGCAAAGCCCGGAACTCAGCCTCAGAACTGTCCGACTTGCGGCGGTTCCGGTCAGCAACGGGTGACGATGAATTCTCCGTTTGGTCAGGTTCAGACAATGCGTACCTGCCAGACCTGCGGTGGAAAAGGAAAGATCATTAAAGAACGCTGTACGAAGTGCGGCGGTAACGGAACTACACGTGTCACACGTACTGTTACGTTGAATGTACCGGCAGGTGTGGATGACGGGCAGAACTTCAAGACGATTCCTGGTGAGGGAGAGCCGGGTAAAAATGGCGGACCTGCAGGCGATCTGTATATTTTCAGTTCTGTAAAACCTCACAAGATCTTCAGACGTGACCGTTATGATCTTTACTGTGATGTCCCGATTTCCTTCTCTCAGGCAGCTCTGGGAGGCGAAATTGAAGTTCCGACACTTGAGGGGTCGACCAAACATACAATCCCGGCCGGAACACAGGAAGGGACGACAATTCGAATCCGCAATCAGGGCATTCAGCAGCTGCGCGGTAATTCACGGGGAGACCTGTTTATTACAGTTCATTTGGACGTGCCGAAACATCTGAATGACCGGCAGCGTCAGTTGCTTCGGGAGTTTGAGGATTCCCTGAATGGGCGTGAATACGAACGCAGGAAGTCCTTTGCTGATCAGGTTCATGATTATATTCGGGAGAATACAGAACGTTTTAAAGAACGCTTTACGAAGAAATAAAGACAGGAAAGCGAGTACTGCTCGCTTTTCTGTTTTTCCATATGCAGAACATGAACAGAAATGAAGGAGGAACTCGGAATGGAGTGGACAAAGCTCTGTGTACATACCACGACTATGGGTGCGGATATTGTTAGCAATGCACTGCTTGACGCGGGAGCTTATGGAACACAGATTCTTGACCGTTATGATGTGCTCTCAAGCGACAGACGGGATGGAATGTGGGATATGATCGATGAAAAAGTACTGACGGATCTGCCGGAGGATGTGGTGGTTGAGGCATACTATTCCCTTGAACGGCATCCGGGAGAAATCAGAGCTTCACTTGCCGAACAGCTTTCCCCAATGAAAAACAGTTCTATGGGATTTGATATGGGTACACTCCGGATTGAGTCTGAACAGGTGCAGGATGAGGACTGGGCGGAAAACTGG
Organism: uncultured Eubacteriales bacterium; assembly: GCA_902767305.1. Taxonomy (GTDB): domain Bacteria; phylum Bacillota; class Clostridia; order Christensenellales; family Aristaeellaceae; genus Ventricola. The sequence goes on along the minus strand of CACXHF010000536.1, from coordinate 956 downwards.
AAGAAGTATTATAAGCCAACCCGTATCGGGAAGACACTGGTCATTCGTCCTTCCTGGGAACAGTATGAACCACGACCGAATGACCGTGTCATTGAAATGGACCCCGGAATGGCCTTTGGAACCGGAACCCATGAAACGACATCCATGTGCATGGAACAACTGGAACGCTATGTGACCCCGGGCAGCACATGTATAGATGTTGGATGCGGCAGCGGCATTTTAGCCTTAGCTGCAGTGAAACTTGGGGCGGCGTCGGCACTGGCCATAGATCTCGACAGAGATGCGGTACGCGTAGCTGCAGAAAATGTTGAACGGAATCATCTGAGCGACCGTATTCGTGTCGTGCATGGTGATCTTCTTGAACGCAGCGATGAAACAGCGGATGTGGTTGTGGCCAACATTATAGCGGATGTCATCTGTTTCCTCTGTGCACCGGCCAGAAAGCATCTGAATCCTGGCGGCGTGTTTATCTGTTCGGGAATAATTCGTGAGCGGGAGGCAGATGTACTTCGTGCACTTGAGGCGGCTGGATACCGGGTCGACTGCAGAATGGAAAAAGGAGAATGGGTCTGCCTGGCAGCCCGACTGTAATATGCATCGTTTTTTTGCGGAATTCAGGGGTGAAGAGGGAGAACTGTTTGAGATGAGCCGGGAGGATGCAGCACACGCGGTACGTGTTCTGCGTCTTCTGCCTGGAGATGAAGTAGAGGCAATATCACCGCCGCTTCGTGCTCTGGCGTCCATTGTCAGTACAGAATCACAGAAGGTGCAGATGCAACTTGTTCGTCTTCTGCCTTCATCAGAAATGCAGACACACATTACCCTGTATCAGGGACTACCTAAAGCAGACAAGATGGAATGGATTGTACAGAAGGGAGTAGAACTCGGATGCTGCCGATTCGTTCCGGTAGAGCTTACTCGTTCAGTAGTGCAGGCAGACCATGGTGAAAAAGGGG
>CACXHF010000535.1 GCA_902767305.1 uncultured Eubacteriales bacterium | reverse complement strand
GCAGCTCAGATTCCACGCACTGCCCGGGTTGTCGGCGAGCACGCAGAAAGCTCGCGCCCGGTAACGGCGACGATATCAAGACGGTTCCGTCTCCCGCATAAAAGAAAAGAACCTGAACATTTCGTTCAGGTTCTCTGGTGGACGATACAAGACTCGAATTCTAATCGGTCACCGAATAACGCAGAGTTTTATGCTCTATAATAGTGGATTTCGCCATTTCTCAGAACTATTATCGGAGTGTCTAGGAACCCTGTGGAAGCTCACGGAATCGTCTTATGGGAAACTTATGGGATACTGCGCAGGGTATATCACACTTATTATCCGCCAATTAAAACTTTATCCCATTTTCCAACCGTTTCGTTTTATTCATCTCAATCAATATGTCCGGTGCTCAGAGTAATCCATGCTTTAGCAGCCTTGCAAGCAATAACACATTATGACAGATATTTCTTTTACTCTATTCCCTTCACTGCTTGATCGAAGAGTCCTTCTACTGTGTCTATGAATTTTGGGCCAGTTCCATCATAGGTTATTCTATAATCATCCGGAAGAAGATGAACTTTACCTGTTTGATGCCCGATGTGAATAGAATACTGCTTAACCTTATCAGAAAGCATTCCCTTAATGATTCGCTTGTTCATTGGATCAATTTTATTCCCGAAAATGACAGCGACAAGATCTGTATCATTGAAAGAGAAATACCGTTTATCTGTTCTCTCAACAATTCTCCACTCTTTCTCATACTGCCAATCCAAATGTTTCCTGAAAAACATGGGGGATAAGTCAATCTCAGGATTGTCCATGCGCACAGCTGAACATGAATCGCCCATATCCTCTTGCAAATAGATCACTGGCCTGGCTGCAGAAAAACTATCATCTGCGCGAAAACACAGGCAGAGGCCTCTGCATTCATCCCCATAGTGAGCCCACATCAGGGGAGAAAAACAAGTAGCAGATAGAGAAAGAATCTTATATCTGTCTTTTGCTTCTGTCAGGAAAGAAGCCTCTTCATCTGCGGCTCGAATCAGACTGCTTCCAGCCCATCCAGCTGCATACACAGTAGTGGTCATTCCTTCAAATGGATCATTTAACTGCTCCTTATTAGGGAAGAAAAGCTTTCTATCCAGGAGGATTTCGCCAATTCGGCTGATACTGTTCCCGCCTGACAAGCCTCTGAATTTGAAAAGGAGTGATTGCTCAGAATTCATGTTTCATCCGTATCCTCATTCTCATTTTTAGTAACAAAAGTGGCTGGGCATGTCATTTCTTTAGGTAATATCAGAACCCATGTGTGCTCTTTTCTATATAAATCAAAACGCTCACGGCGTGGCCGCCTTGGAAATATGCCTATTGTTCTGATGTGTCATGTCATTCACAACATGCTTTTGATCAATTTGTCGCTCGAACTGAGTCCCAGTAAGTCCTCACCCTGTTTATTTCAGTTTTTTCAAAGGAATAATTCAATTCTGGCAAGTTGAGTATCTTCCGAAACACTTTTCTCATAATTTCATCTAAGTCCATGGCCATCTGATCCAGGGAATCCAACCCGTTTTTGTTTATAAACTGAATAAAATCACCGTGAGAATGATCCGAACGAATCCCATATACTATTTTCATTAACTCTATGATCTTAGCTTTATCCTCTTCGGATTCACCGACAAACCCTGCCGTAATCGTCGAAACATTATAACGATGTCTTTCTGAGACAGCATAGAGCGCTTCAAGGGTAGAACAGCTTCGCTCAATTTTCGAGGTGATATCTCCTACGCCCCTTGCCTCCTGTAGGCCTGCTAATCGTTCATACTCATTTTCAATTTCAGGGTTATTAATAAAACATTTCTCTATCTCCTTTGTCATATTTATAGTCATTTCAATCTCTCGCACAGGGGCAGGAGTTCTTCCAGCCGAGCGACGATGCGCACTCAGTCGATCGTTGCCCTTATACGATTTGTCAGCCGCTCCGGTATGTCTTCTTCAGCATCCCACATAATCGTATTCTTTTGCGCTATATCAAAATGAAGCTGAACATGTCTTTTGCAAAGCTGGATAACCGGTTTCCCGAGCCCCATGGCGTAACCTTCTTCAAAATATGCCCCGTTGTTCTGATGAGTCAGATCAACCACGACAAATTTGCTGTCTCGGATATGCTTCAATAGCTCCGGCGTGATAAAGTCGTTATGCTGAACTTCATCGATGAAGATGGCATTATAGCCGGCATCCTGAATTCCTTTACGAATGGCCTCACGGAGCGGCTTTGTTTCGTCGCCAAACTTCATTGCAACTAAAGCATTGCTACCTCGCGAAGCAGTTTTTTGGAGAGAGTCAACTCTAGCGTATCCTTTGGGCGTCAGAAGCACATTAACGGTAGAAAGGATGCTGCCATTTTTTGCATCTGTTGTAATAAAGCCCTCTTGTACTAAGAAATCCAGCATATAACCGGCCTCGTCCTGGCATACAAACTCTTGGCGCGGCTCCATTTGTTGGGTTAATTCATTGAGTTCTTTTCGATCAATGAATAAAAGGCCGTACAACTCCTCTGTTTTCAGCGTAATGCGCTGACCGATATGCTTTGCTTGTTT
>CACXHF010000534.1 GCA_902767305.1 uncultured Eubacteriales bacterium | reverse complement strand
TTGTTAAAGTTGCCGTATAATACAGAAAGAAAGAACCCCCCGTCCCGATTTCCCGCCCGCCCTCTTTTTCCTGCCGGCCGACGCAGGCTTTTCTCCGTTTTTCTGTGTTCTGCTCCGGCATTGACTGACAAGTGAGGTTCAGGATGGAACAGCTGATCTTCGAAAAAACCAACGATATCCGTGCCGGCTCCGACGCCGGCTGCACCCACTCCATCAATACAGGCTGGAAAACCGCCAAGTTTCACATGCATCCGCATTACGAATTCTACCTCTTCGTCCGCGGAAACGCCCAGATCGTCATTGAGGACGAGCGCTTCGATACGCATCCCATGGACCTGTTCATCTATCCGCCGGGAACGCTGCACCGCGCCTTCATGACAGATTCCAGCATTCCCTATGAAAGAGCGTATTTTTACGCCACGCGTAAGGTTCTCAGCGAAATGTCCAGCCCCTCCTATCCCATTCTGGACATCCTTGACCGCGCCGCGCGTGATCGGGATTATTCCTTCCATGCCGACGAACTCAGTGCATCCCGGTTTATCCGCCTGATCGACGACTATATTGAAGAGGAAAGCAGGCATGAACCCTGCTTTCAGGAGATGAACCGATGCCGCATCAATATGCTTTCCCTGATCGTCTGCCGGGTCATGCAGCGTGAACCGGTACTGAATCCGCATCCCCCGGAACGCATCAGCGACGTCATCCGGTATATCAACGATCATATTCTGGAGCCCCTCACCCTGGATCAGCTGGCAGAGAAGTTCTACATCAGCAAGTATACCCTGCTGCATGATTTCAAAAGCTATGCCAACATCTCTGTCTACCAGTATATTCTCTTCAAGCGCATTACCTATGCCCAGCACCTGATGCAGCGCGGAACACCTCCCGGTCTTGCAGCCAAGCAGAGCGGATTCAATGACTATGCCGGCTTCTACCGCGCCTTTCTTCGCCACAGCTCCCATACCCCTCAGGAATACTATTCCCAGATCAGCAAATCCGTCCTGCTCTGATCCGCCCGTGCCCCGCCGCAGCAGATCTTCCGGCACACTCAGTCCCCTTTCCATGCCTTTGCACGTCAATCTGACTGGGAAATTACGGAAAGCCCGCATTCCCGTTCCACCGCCGGAAATTCCCCGACCGGAGGTTTCCTGTGAAGCGAGGTCACCCCTGCAGAATATGCAGCATCCGCAAAGTAACTGACCTGTTCAGCGGAAAATACGCCAATGCTCCTGTCTGTAAAAGATGTGCAGGAAAAACATCTGAACAGCAAATTGAATCCATGCTGATTCGACTGATCCATTCCCTCCCTTTCCATCTTTCCGAAAGAAACCGCATCTGGCTGGAACAGCTGATGTACGATTCACGGGAGGCTGTCCGAAGTGCTGCTGAATGGGAATGGGAAATCAGATTCTGCCCGAAAGGCCTCTCAGCGGAATTTGAGTGCTTCCCGGATGAGACGTCAGATCTGCCTGCAGAGGAATGTCTTTATGACTTCCCGGATGCACTCACTGAAAAGAGCTGGGCTTCCCTGCTTCGGACAGCAGAAGCGGATGATCCTGCTGAGGATTGCTTCTCTCATGAGCCTCCGGAACTGCCCCTGACGGACGAATCCTGCAGTGAGCCCCCGACGATGAGCGGGGAGAACCGGGCTTCCCTGATGGCAGAATGCCCGGATCCTGATCCTGAGGAGGATTTTCTCTGGGAGGAACCTTCTGATCTGCCCGATGAAGATGGGTTCAGCTCTGATCCGGATGACTTTTCTTCTGACACGGAGGAATCCGGGGAATGGCCTGAAGATTCCCCTGCAGGGCTGAAAAAGAAGCGCAGAAAGAAAAAACACAGAAAAAAGAAGAGAAAAACCGAATCGGACACCTCTCCATGACAGTTCTGAACACTGTGCACAGTCAGAAACAGGCGCCGGCAGGATCATACAAATCCTGCCGGCGCCTGTTTGCGCATCGCATTCCATTTGCCCGCCCGGTTAGGGCCTGCATCCGGATTGACTGACGCGCATTTTTCCATCCGGGAAAAAAGGCATCCGCTTCCTGCCCGATATCAGTCCAGTTTCGGAACAATCTCATCAAAAATTGCCCGGTTCAGCTTCTCCGGTTCCCGGCATTCTGCCATTATTGTGATTACGGCATCCTGCTCTCTTAAAACTATGCTGTACTGACAGTATTTGCCGTCTGCACGGAATGAACCGGCCTCTCCCATCCAGAACAGATATCCGTATCCGTATTCGCCGTTCTCTGCCTGTTTCCGGGTGCTCTCCCGTACCCATTCCCGGGGAATCAGCTGACGTCCTTCCCATTCCCCGTCCTGCAGATACAGCAGGCCCAGCCGGTTAAGCTCCGGTGCATTCAGGAACATCCCGCCCGAGCCAAAGACCAGTCCCTGCGGATCCCGTTCCCACATCGGGCGGCTTATGCCCAGAGGAGCAAGGAGACGGGGCATCAGTTAGGAGACAAGATCACAGCCGGCCCTCCGCTGAACAAGCACACCGGCCAGATACGGTCCCACATTGCTGTACAGGAACTTCGTTCCCGGTCTGTCCGTGAACGGAAGTGCCAGAGACATTTTTACCCAGTCATTTTCCCGGATAAACGGACGCTCTCCGCCCATCAGGGCAGCTTCTTTCTGCCCAAGCTGCATGGTCAGAAGATCCCTCACCGTCGCCTGGCGCAGAGGTTCGGATACTTCCTCCGGCAGATCCTCCGCAAAGGCATCCGTCAGCTTTTCCTCAATGCTGAGGAGTCCTTCCCGCTGCGCGATCCCGAAAGCGGCAGAGGTAAAACTCTTCGATGCCGAATAGATATTCCTGCGGCAGTCATCGTCCCAGTTGTATTTTCCCAACAAGTTTTCCGTGCTGCGTCACCATGACGGTAATCAGCCGGAGATCCTCCGCACGCTGGATAAACGAATCAAGAATCATATTTTCCTCCGCCTTTCCCGGTTTTCCGCCGGTTTCTGTCTGTTTTCCGTTCTTTCAATCCGGTCATTCCTCATATTCTGCCCATCCGCTCATCGATCTGAATGCCGCACGTTCTCCTCTTCATCCCGGATCAGGCATGCCTGTCCCGCCACTCGAGATAGGGATCCACATCCGCCTTCACGCTCCCGATTACCGCCGTCAGAACAAGTGCATCGTCCAGGAATCCCATTCCCGGAATGAGATCCGGGATGAAATCAACCGGCGAGAGCACATAGATCAGGGCACCGAGGATGGC
>CACXHF010000533.1 GCA_902767305.1 uncultured Eubacteriales bacterium | reverse complement strand
CGGATCTTCGTTTTCTTGGGCATCATATCACCCATAATCATGCCGATGCTGACACTGGCGCCATTGATCTCGACCTCCTGCGGTGTATCCTCCACCTCAATCTCAATCTCATAATCCTCCAGCTGTCCGCTTTCAAGCTGTGCCCGAAGCTCTTCTCTCCGGGTGGAAAGCTGCCGTTTCTCGCTCTCAGGGAGCTCCGGCTCTTTCGGCTTGTTTCCCAGAAGAATATCGATTGGATTGGACGGCTTACGGTTCGGATGCAGGATAATATCAATGACCCGTTCATTAGCCATATAGGTCGCCCTCGTCTTCACTTTCTGAGAAGCCTGCTCCTTGCAAAGACGAATGCTGGCTTCCACCAGATCACGTACGATGCTTTCCACGTCACGTCCGACATAGCCGACCTCTGTAAACTTGGTTGCTTCAACCTTGACAAACGGAGCGTCCACCAGCTTCGCCAGACGACGGGCAATCTCCGTTTTGCCAACACCGGTCGGGCCGACCATCAGAATATTCTTCGGAACAATTTCGTTCCGGATTTCCTCAGGAAGCTGAGCGCGGCGGTAACGGTTTCTCAGTGCAACCGCAACTGCACGTTTTGCATCATCCTGTCCGATAATGTACCGGTTCAGTTCTCTTACTATCTCTTTAGGTGTCAGTTCCATGCTCTGCTCCTTATTCCTGTTAGGCGTCTTCTACAATAATATTGTGATTGGTATACACACAGATATCTGCTGCAATATGCAAAGCAGTTTCGGCAATTTCATGCGCGCTCATATCTGTATGTGCTTTGAGGGCACGAGCAGCGGCCAGTGCATAATTTCCACCCGAGCCGACTGCAGCAATTCCGTCATCCGGGACAATGACCTCTCCTGTACCGGAGACAATCATCATGTCGCTCCCGCATGCCACAATCAGCATCGCCTCAAGTTTCCGCATTGCCTTGTCTGCACGCCATTCCTGCGCAAGCTCCACAGCTGCACGTTCCAGATTTCCGGAATACTGTTCCAGCTTTGCCTCAAACCGCTCACACAGCGCAAATGCATCCGAAACCGTTCCGGCAAATCCGGTGACAACCTTATCACCGAAGATCCGGCGTACCTTGTGTGCATTTGCCTTGAAAATCGTACTTTCTCCCATGGTCACCTGGCCGTCTCCGGCCATGGCAATTTTACCGTCTTTGAGAACTGCACATATCGTCGTTCCTTTGAGTGCCATCTCGTTTCTCCTTTTCAAATAGGCAGGAGTGTCTCCTGCATACCGTATCTTTCTCATTCGGTCGTCTCCCGAAAACGGGCAATCCGTTTCATCTGTCAATAGCAGGGAGCACAGACCTTGTGCATTATATCATGGAAACCTGCATGTGAAAAGAATTCCACTATCCAAAAATACATCGGGTCAGTCAGATTCATAGTCCCCTTGAAGAGGATTGCACCTGAGTGCCTCGATATAGTCCAGGGAACGTCCGGCCATCGCCAGATAGCGTTCATGCTTGCCTCTTATGCGGACGGAAAGGGGTTCCAGCAAGCCAAAGTTTGCATTCATCGGCTGAAAACTTCCCGATGCGCAGGCTACGTGATGTGCCAGTCCGCCTGTCATTGTAAGCGGCGTAAAAACCACCGGTTCCATTCCCCTGAGCTGTCTTGCCAGCGAGATTCCTGCAACCATTCCACTTGAAGCGCTTTCCACATAGCCCTCAACACCGGTCATCTGTCCGGCAAAATAAACGGACGGTCTTGAAATCATTTCGTAGGTCTCACTCAGGAACCCCGGTGAATGCAGGAACGTGTTGCGATGCATGACTCCATAACGGAGGAATTCTGCCTGTTCAAGTCCCGGAATCATGGAGAAAACCCGTTTCTGCTCGCCCCATTTCAGTCTCGTCTGAAAGCCTACCAGATTGAACATCGTTCTCTCCCGGTTTTCGGCACGAAGCTGGACGGCGGCATATGGACGGCTGCCCGTTCTGGGATCCACAAGGCCGACCGGCTTCATGGGCCCGAATGCCATAACCATCTTTCCTCTGGATGCCATGACCTCTATGGGCATGCACCCTTCGAATACCTGTGTTCCGTCAAAGCCGTGAACCTCAGCCACCTCAGCCGTACGAAGCGCTTCATAGAAGGCATTGTATTCCTCCTCATTCATCGGTGCATTCAGATAATCATCCCCCTGCCCATAGCGCCCCTGGGAAAAGACTTTGCTCATATCCAGCGAGTCTGCCGAAACAATCGGAGCAGCAGCATCATAGAAACTCAGTGTTTCAAGTCCCGGCAGAGCAGCAATCGCCGCGGCCAGTCCATCTGAGGTAAGCGGACCAGTGGCGATAACCGCATTTTTCTCCGGTACTTCCAGGACTTCTTCAGAGGAAACCCGAATGTGCGGGGTTTCACGAATCCGGGTTTCAATATATGCGGAAAAAGCGTTTCGATCCACTGCAAGCGCCCCCCCCGCCGGTACGCGGGTATGATCCGCCGCCTCAATAATGAGACTGCCCAACTGACGCATTTCCTCTTTAAGAAGTCCTGACCCAACACCTACTTCATTACTCCGAAGTGAATTGGAGCAGACAAGTTCAGCAAAACCCGCGCTTTTATGCGCGGGTGACATTTTCCCGGGTTTCATTTCGCAGAGCGTCACATCGATCCCGCGTCTGGCAAGCTGCCAGGCAGCCTCACATCCGGCAAGACCGGCACCAATGACCACTGCTCTCATTTCTGCTCCTCCTGTGTATCTTCTCCGGCATTTTCACTGTCATCCAGACGGATTCTGTACCGGCAGGTATCGTTCCCGCAGACATGAAAGCGTCCGCGTCTGTTCTCAAGGAGCGTCATAAAGCTGCCGCACTTGGGACACTTTTCCTCCACAGGCATATTCCAGGAAACAAAATCACAGTCCGGATACCGTTCGCAGCCATAAAAGTGCTTTCCCTTGTGCGAGATCTTTTCCTGTACTTTCGCGCCGCACTTGGGACAGGGTGTGGCGATTTCCACCACGATGGCTTTTGTGTTGCGGCATTCAGGAAAGTTCGGACAGGCAAGAAAACGGCCGAAACGTCCCATTTTATACACCATTTTCGCACCGCATTTATCACAGATGACATCCGATTCTTCGTCCTTGATCTCAATCTTTTCAATCTTGGATTCAGCAACCTCAAGTGTCTTGATAAACGGTTCATAGAAGTCCGTCACGACATCACGCCACTGACGCTTTCCGTTCTCCACTTCGTCCAGTTTTGCTTCCATTCCGGCCGTAAATTCAGTGTCCACGATTTTTTCAAAGTATTCCTTCATCAGATCCGTCGTCATGATGCCAAGCTCAGACGGAACCAGCTGCTTCTTTTCGCGCAGCACATACCCACGATTGATCACAGTCGAAATCGTAGGTGCATATGTGGACGGCCTGCCGATCCCGGCTTCCTCCAGTGCACGAACCAGGGTGGCCTCCGTATACCTGGCAGGCGGCTGCGTAAAGTGCTGCTCCATATCTACGGAAAACAGTTCTGCGCGGGCTCCCTCGCTGATCCCGCTGATCAGCTTTGTGCTCTGAACCGTCTCGTCTGTCGTTTCTTTATCCGAATCATATACCGCAGTAAAGCCGGCAAATTTACACTGTTCTGCACCGGTCCTGAAAACAATCCCGTTCTCGGAATGCATCTCGATCTGCTGCACTTCATACAGCGCATCTGCCATCTGACAGGCAACAAAACGGTTGTAAATCAGTTTATACAGATTATACTGATCTTTGGTCACCGTCTTGCGAACTAGTTCCGGATCCAGATCCAGATTGGTGGGACGAATTGCTTCATGGGCATCCTGTGCGTTGTTCTTTCCTTTATAAACAACTGCTTTTTCCGGCAGATATTCTTTTCCGTATCTGTTTTCGATCAGCGCACGTGCCGATGCGACTGCCTCATCACTCAGACGGACACTGTCTGTACGAATATAGGAAATCAGACCGATACTGCCCTGTTTCTCTACTTCGACTCCTTCGTACAGCTGCTGTGCAATCTGCATGGTCTTTGCAGTAGAGAATCCGAGTTTTTTCCCCGCTTCCTGCTGAAGATTGGATGTTGTAAACGGAGGCATAGGATGCCTGTGTTTCTCCGAACGTTTGATCGATGCGACTGAGTATGTTCCCTTTTCAATTCGTTCCTTCACAGCAGCCGCTTCATCTGAATTCCTGATCTTCGTCCGCTCTCCGTCTATGCTGATCAGCTTTGCATTGAGCTTTTGACTTCCTACCTGTAATACAGTATCCGCACTCCAGTATTCCTCCGG
>CACXHF010000532.1 GCA_902767305.1 uncultured Eubacteriales bacterium | reverse complement strand
TGGTGGTACTTGGCGATGAAAGACAAGGACTTGCTATCATGAAATCAGAAAGCATCTTAGCCTTTGCTGATGCTGTCAGGAACGGAACAGTCGTACAGTAATAAATAACGAGGCAATATCAACCTAAGAGGAATCGGCACACGCTGGAAGATGCAAAGGTGGAGCTGTTCTATCATCATCTTCAGGTGGCTGGCGGTTCTTATGAACGGATCCCGATGGGGGTTTTTTAAAGTATCTGAGGCGAACCGGAAAGCAAAGTGTCTGAAGATCAAAGCCTATGATTACATGGTGCGGTTCGAGAAGGCTTTTTCTTCCCTGGAACCTGAACTCTGTGAATTTCTATAACAATGCTTCTTACGGGTTGAAAACTACAAGATGGAACACAGAGATACTGGAACGAGATCGTATGTTCTTGGATATGCCTGGTGTCACGAACATTTAGCACATGACTATTATACGATTTTTAGGATTCTGTATTACCAGCAGGCGCCAAGCCCTTCCCTCCGTCGGCTTTCACCGACGTCTCCGGTACTATGGTCCAGACTGACTTCTGTGGGTTCAGCCATGCCCTGCAGCATGGATACATCTTGCGATGCGTTCCCCACAGACCTCCCCGGATAAGGTGCAATAGCCTTCATTTCATGCAGCCGCCGCATTTACGTGACAGAGTCCGGGTACTCCTCGGTTACAGTGGGCTTCACACGGACTTCTTCTGAGCAGGACTCATCTGCACAGGAGCAGAAGTCGGAGCGAACAGTTTTACATCCATTTCCATCCTGTCCTCCAGGCGCTTCATGCTCTCCTGCCCGAATTCACGCCTATATGAGATTTTTTAATTTTGGGACTTGACAGCTCTGAAACAGAGCTGTATACTCTCACTGTACCAACCGTATTAATACAGTTAAAACGTTCAGGGACAGATGTTGGATTGTTTTGCATTGGTACCAGGGAGAAACACCGCTCTGTCTCCCGCTTAACTTCACACCCGTCTGAGTTATTCTTCCTGTTTCAGGGCTTCACAGTCCTGAAACAGAATTGTATACCCATACCGTACTAATCGTATTAATACAGTTAAATCATTTGAAGGCAGGTGATCGAATGTTTTACATCAACACCAGGGATAAGACACCGATCTATGAACAGTTGTTCCGTCAGCTGCATGAACAGATCACCCTGGGAGTTCTGGAACCTGGGACAGCACTGCCGTCCGTACGTTCCCTCTCCTCGGAGCTTGGCATTAACCCGAACACCATCCAGCGCGCGTATCGGATGATGGAGGAAGCAGGACTTACTGTCTCCATTCCCGGAAAAGGGAATTTTGTAACGGATGATACAGCCGGCCTTCAGCATGAACAGCGGGTAAGGCATCTTGAGGCAGCCAGACGTGAACTGACCGCGCTCAGGAAGCTGGGTGTTCCAAAGTCAGAAGCTGTTCAGCTGGTTGACGATGTTTATGGAGGATAATCGTAATATGTTGAAAGCAGATTCTATTACAAAGTGTTTCGGACAGAAAGTCGCACTTGAAAAGGTTTCCCTGACGCTTGGTGCGGGGCATATTTTCGGTCTTGTCGGCACCAACGGTGCAGGCAAGTCGACCCTGCTGCGCGTACTCTCAGGCGTGCTGAAACCGGACAGAGGACATGCAATGCTTGATGACACAGATGTCTATGAGAACGTTCAGGCAAAGCAGCAGATCTGTTATGTCAGCGATGAACCGACCTTTATTACAGGTGCTACCATTAAGGATATGGACCGCATGCAGTCCGCCTATTATGATAAGCATGATCCGGACAGACTCAGGAAACTCTGCAAAAGCTTTTCCCTGCCGATGCATGAGCGAATCTCTTCATTTTCAAAAGGAACACAGAAGCGGGTCCAGATCGTGCTCGCACTTGCCCGGCATCCCCGGGTGCTGCTCTGCGATGAAACCTTTGACGGCCTTGATCCCGTAATGCGGGATGCTTTCAAACGCGTTCTCGGCGAGGTCATGGTGGATGAGCAGATAACAACCATTCTGGCCGGACACAGCCTTCAGGAGATGGAAAACATCTGCGACAGTGTCGGATTCCTGCATGAGGGCACTCTTCTGACCAGCGGCGACATGGATCATATTCTTAACCGCTTCTGCAAAATGCAGATCGTCACCGAGAACGGCATTCCGTCTGAGGTTTTAAGCGGTCTGTCCGTGGTTTCGCTGAAAGAGCAGGGAAAACTGGCCGTGCTCACGGTCAAGGGTGACGAGAAAACCGTCTTCGACCGCCTCAAAGCTGCAGACCCGGTTTATCTTGAAGCCATTCCCCTTTCGCTTGAGGAAGTCTTTATCCTGGATATGGAGGAACAAGGTTATGCAAAATAAGAATCGCCCACTGGTCTACATGATCCGGCAGAATGCCGTTCTTGCACTGCTGGTCTTCACTGTGACATTTTTCCTTGTGCCGTTCCAGGCGCTCATTACCTTCAACGGCTTTGCGCGCGTTATGCACGAAGCACAGGGAATGCTTGAGCCTTCGTGGTACAACGATCTCACGCGAAATATCTCGAGTATTCTCATTTCCTGCAACACTCAGGAGACGCTCTCCTTCGCATTTGCAGGCATCGGCTTCATTTCCGCGTACATTCTGTTCAGGCATCTCTTTTCACGGAAACAGGCCATACTGATCGCATCTCTCCCGCTGCGGCGCCGGACGGACTTTCTCAACAGATTCGTGGTCTATCTGATCGGCAGTTTTCTGCCCAGTGCACTCTGTCTTCTGCTGTATCCCCTGTTTGCGCACATGACGGGTTTCGGCGCCTACCTGAGCATAAAGCCCTGGATGCAGATCTGCGTCCTTCTGCTCATGCACCTGTACGGCTATGCGGTCGGCGCCCTTTCTGCTGCACTTACCGGACAGGTCTGGTCATGCGTTGGCATGGCCATGATTCTCGGCATGTGCACAGAGCTGAGCATGGCAAGCTGGGAGCAGATTGCCATGCACTACCTCTACACCATGCCGCAGGATACTGCCATGCCGCTTATCCGCCATTTCTCTCCTGCGTTTTCTCTGTATAAGACGATCGGAAAGCCGGAAGTGTTCACGCCATGGGCAGGAATGATCGCCATCGTGCTTTTTCTGGCACTCGGATATACCGCCTATATCAGACGCCCGGCGGAACGTGCCGAACATCCAGTCGCCTTTGAACGGCTGGAAATGCCGCTGGCACTTATCCTCTCACTGGCCGGCGGTGGATTCTGCGGCTATGTCTTCATGAACATCACCAGCAGCGAGCCTGTACTCATCATCGCAGCAGCTGCAGGCGCAGTCCTCGTCTGGATGCTGGCCCAGGTGATTATCTCTCTCAACTACCGCCGCATTTTCGCCGGACTGCCTGTCGGCTGCGCCTGTGCTGCAGTCCTCGTTCTCTGCCTGATGGCTCTCCGCTTTGATATCCTCGGCTATGACAGGTATACACCGGTCCCGGCGAAACTGAGCTGCATCCAGGTCAAATCCGACTCAGGTCCTGAAAACAAGGAAAACTACACCTTGAGCACTGAACCGACGAAGGAGGCCGCCGCCGCCCTGGCTGTCATGCTTCGGGATGACTGCGTCGGTCCCCGCGTCTTCCATGACCCCATGTACAAAAAGATGGAAATGACTTTCGGCGAGGGACTCTTCCGGAAACGCCGGGGATACACCGGCGCAGAGAATGCGGCATTCGTTGCCGATCCGGATGCCTGGACAGCTGCTGCTGCCACCCTCGTAGAATCAGATGAATACCGTGCGGGCATCATTGCCGGTGCGAACATCGATCTCATTCTCAACCAGATCGACAGCGGAAACGGTCAGAGTGTCGGCTTCACCGCCTGGGAACAGCTTTACGGCAATTCCGGCATCGCATGGGAAAACTACAGAAGTACTGCCGGACTGCCGCGGGAATGGATCAATGTTCTGCCTGATAAACAGTTGAAAGCTGTGCTGACCGCAATCAAGACAGCGATCAATAAACGGACTATTGAAAGTGTACAGAAGGATCCCGTGTATTATCTGATGCTTACTGCGCGCACCAGCACAGGCAATGTCACCTCAACGCTGAATGTATATCCGGATGAAACCGAAGTGATCTCTGCCCTGATCGGCAGCAAAGGTCCCGAAATGGCCCGCCTGCTCTCCGGAGACTATGCGAAGTACACGGACTGCATCGTCTACAAAGTTGTCTATGACACTCCTTCAACCAGTTTCTTTGCAGAAACGTCCAGTCCTGTCAGCTGGCAGCGTGCTGAAAGCCCGGAACAGGCAGCCGACTGGATCAGTCATTCCGTGAACAAAGGCAGCATTGAGCGCTATTCCTCGCGACCGGTATCAAAGGAAATGCTTTGGATCTTCTATCCTGAATCGTCATATGAATACTACGATTCGTCTCTGAACACGCAAATTACCGAAGATACAGATCTGGTACAACTGGTTCTGGACAATCCGGACCTTGAATTTTGGCCGGAAAAGCGCTTCATACTCACACAGGAATGACCATTTTCCGGAATCCGTCCGCCGTCTGCACCCGCTTCGCACAGCGTACAGCAGCGGATACTGAATAACTGCTCCCATGGATTTGACCCGGTGCACTTGCACCGGGTCAATTGTATGTTTCATCGACTTCCGCCGGAAATCCGGACAATCGCAAGCGGTGTTTATTTGTACGGCAGAAGTACAGGAAGAGAACAACATCCGCGATCCAAAGGATCCCCCGCCCCTCAGAGCAGCTCTCGATGCGCACACGGCCTGCTTTCTCACCGGTGATCCTGATTTTCCGGAATCATCGATTCCCGGTCCGCGCCTCATCAGCGTTCCGCAATTTCCCGAGGATAAAGTGAACTGAGCCATCCATTGGGAGCGGCCCTTTTGCAGAAGCAC
>CACXHF010000531.1 GCA_902767305.1 uncultured Eubacteriales bacterium | reverse complement strand
GCCTGAACCCATCATGTAAGGAATCAGAGAAATCTTTCCGTTCGTTTTCCCGTAGATGACACGGGCGACCCCCATGAAAATGGCAAACATGCAGGGACCTGCGAGATCTCCGAGCGTTTTCGGAATTCCCAGAGCGGCTTCTGTATAAGCAGACGCCCACTGCGCCATGGACAGCTCGGATGCACCGGCACAGATCATGAGCAGAATGGCAAGCCAGAACAGGGGGACTCTGAACAGTTCCCGGATGGACATTCCCTCTCCTTCGGACGTCAGATGCTCAATGGGACAGGTGGCAAAATTGTAGATATTGTAGAGAGGGATGAGTGCCCAGAGACAGGACAGAATCTTCCAGTTTTGAATGCCGAAAAGTGCGAAAAAGAGGGAAGAAAGAAGAATGACTCCGACTGCACCCCAGCAGTAGAAGGAGTGGAGAAGACTCATGACAGAATCTTTGTGGTCAAACGGACAGGCTTCAACAATCGGGCTGACCAGTACCTCGATGAGTCCGCTGCCGATGGCGTAGATAATGACGGACAGCAGAATGCCGGTGAAAGGATCCTGAAAAAGCGAAGGGAGAAACGCAAGCCCGATCAGGCCGGCTGCAGAGGCAATTTCTGAGCAGACAACGCTGCGCCGGTAACCGATGGAGTCGACGAATCTGGCACAGAAGATGTCGACCAGAAGCTGAGTAAAAAAGAAAGCGGTTGGAATCAGCGCAATCTTTCCGAGTGAAATGGAATAGTCCGCATGAAATCTGAGGAAAAGAAGCGGAGCAAAATTGGCGGTAATCGCCTGAGTAATAAATCCCAGATAACAGGCTTTCAGTGTTTTCTGATAATTCTTTTCCATAAAAACCTCTCGAGAGATGATATAGCGGAACACATTATACGTGATTTCGCAAAAAAGAGCCACTGCTTTTTGAAGGGATTCCATGGAAAGCCGGAGTACTCCGGGCAGCGAATTACTGCCGAATGCGGACGACGTCATTCGTTACGTGCAGACTGCTGTTTATCAGGCAAATTTAATCGCGACAGTTGACAATTGTCAGAAAGACAGTAGAATATATGTCAGAGATATTGGGAGAAAAAGAAACAGAGTCATTTTGCAGTTTTCCCGGAGAATTTTGCCTGATGTTCCGGCAGAACGGATACGAAACTTTGCAGGTGAGGAAAGTTTGGTTTTAACAAGAAACTGTCCCTCATTTTAGCAATACCAGAATAGAAATGGAGGAAGACAATTGAAGGCACTGCTTATCGGCGGAACCGGAACGATCAGCATGGCTATCGTTCGGCAGCTTGCCCTTGATCCGCAGTGGGATGTTTGGGTCTTGAATCGTGGAAACCGAAATGAATGCCTTCCGGAGGGAGTACATTCGATTATTGCAGATATCCACAAAGAGGCGGAAACGGCAGAGAAACTGGAAGGAATGACCTTTGATGCTGTCTGCGAATTTGTCGGATTCCGCCGGGAAGATGTGGAGCGGGATTATCGGCTGTTTGCAGGCCGTACCCGGCAGTATATTTATATCAGTTCTGCCTCTGCGTACCACAAGCCGGCTGCAAACTATATTATTACGGAGGGAACGACGCTTTCCAATCCGTACTGGCAGTATTCACGGGATAAGATTGACTGTGAAGCGTATCTGATGAAACAGTATCGGGAAAACGGATTCCCGGTAACTATCGTGCGTCCGAGCCATACCTATGATGAACGGAATATTCCGGTAGGAGTGCACGGAAACAATGGTTCCTGGCAGGTTATCCGCCGGATGATGGAGGAAAAGACGGTTCTGATTCCGGGAGATGGGTCTTCTTTGTGGACTCTGACGTTCAACACCGATTTTGCAAAAGGATATATCGGTCTGATGGGCAACCGTCGTGCTGTCGGAGAGGCGTTCCATATTACCAGTGATGAGGCACTGACCTGGAATCAGGTACATCAGACAATTGCGGATGCGCTTGGCGTACAACTGCATCCACTTCATGTTTCCAGTGATTTTCTGGCATTTGCCGGCAAGTCGTTCGGGTATGATTATGAAGGTGCACTGGTTGGTGACAAGTCGGTTTCGGTTGTATTTGACAACAGCAAGATTAAACGGATTGTTCCGGAAATGCATGCAACGGTTCGTTTTGATCAGGGAATCCGCATTGCATTGGATAATATCATGAAACATCCAGAACTTCAAAGGGCAGATCCGGATTTTGACCGTTTCACTGACCGGGTAGTGGACGCGGTCGAAACTGCCAGGAAGACATTCCTCTGATACAGATGCTTTTTCTGAGGCACGGGAAGGGCAGAAATGGATTATTTCTGAAAAAACTTTGAAAAAAGATTGACAGCCTGCACCTGATATCGTATAAACAGATGTCAGATCACAAATAATGAACATTCATACAGGAGGATTACCATGAACGATGAACTCAAAAACGTCCAGACGCTTGACGATGCTGAAATGAATGAGGCCGCAGGCGGTGCCGGTCAGGCCCGCTGGATTACCTACACCATCAAGCGCGGCGACACGCTGGGCAAGATTGCCAGCCGCTACCGCGTCTCCATCGCAAACCTCTGCCAGTGGAACGGCAT
>CACXHF010000530.1 GCA_902767305.1 uncultured Eubacteriales bacterium | reverse complement strand
TCTCCATCCCTGCAGTTTTGCTGCTGCGCGCTCCTCTCATCCCCCATATCAATTCTCTCTGCTGAATGTGATTGGAATTAGAGGCTGTGTTGAGACCCCCTGTCTGGCAGTCCCGGCGAGGAACAGATTCTGAACGTTTCTCCGGCTACTGCTGGTATCGGTACAGCATATTCGGATCTTCCACTGCGAGAAAATGACTATCATCCTCAGCATGTACCCGCTTGTTTTTCCCACCAAAAATCATTTGAAGGTGATACCCTGGAGATCCGGTCATCCTCAAAACAATACGATTCCCAGAAACAGTTCTGCTCTCCGTGTCAAGGCCAAACACAGGCACCTTCACCGGGCGTTCGTAAACGTTTCAAATCAGAACGGCTGGGGATGACCGGGGAGCCTTCGCGCCCTGTCCTGTATCCATCACGTTTCTAATTCAGCTTTGAAAATTTTTTTGATTTATTTGTTGACAAGTTTGTTCCATTGATCATATAATACTTTCATAAATTTCAACTAAAGAAAGCGCTTTCTTTATATACGCTGTTTTCGGATTGGCATATTTTATTTTTTTCATCAAAAAAGTAAGCGCTTACTTTTTTCTGAAAGGAAAAAACCGCATGTCCATTAATCTTGAAGATATTGCCCGTCTGGCCGGTGTTTCCAGTGCGACGGTGTCCCGCGTCATCAACAACACCGGCAATGTAAAGCCAGCAAACCGGGAAAAGGTACTTCGGGTAATCGAAGAAACTCACTATTCTCCGAACCCCAGTGCACAGAATCTGATGAAGAAAACGACGAATACGATTGGTGTCATTATTAATTCGTTGGTCCGCGATCACTGGACACACATACTGGCCGGCATTGATGAACGAATTGTTGAACTGATGCCCACACAGAATGCGCTGGTCATGTCCCTGGGCAGCAGCAGCACACAGGAACAGCGGCAGAATCTCCTGAGCCAAAAGCTGGCTCTGCTCCTTCGGAAAAGATGTGACGGGATCATCATTGCCGTCAGCAATCGTTTAAGCGAGAAAGATCTTTCCACCCTGAATGCTTCTTCCGTTCCCTACGTGGTCATCCAGGATTTCAAAGGAAGCGCTGCCCCCAGACGTGTCGGCATAGACAATACGAAAGCGAGTGTTGAACTGACTGAACGTGCCATTCGTCTGGGGCATGAGAGAATCGCCTATGTCTCAAGCCCGCTCTATTATGACTATGCGTCAGAGCGCAGAGATGGTTATCTGCATGCACTGAAGAAATCATGCATAAAACCTCTGCCTGATTATATGGTTGAGGGGGACAATTCTTTCGAGTGTGGAAGCAAAAGTGTCCTGCAGCTGCTCTCCCTGCCCGTAAAGCCGACAGCGATCATCTTTGGCACAGACCGGATGGCCTTTGGTGCAATCCATCAACTGAATGAGATGCATCTTTCCATTCCGGAAGAGATCTCTATTGCCGGCTTTGACGGCATTGCTGAGCTCGGCGATTATCATTCCATGGTTCCTCCGCTCAATACCGTCCTGCAGCCTGCAGAACAACTGGGCGTTGCCGCTGTCGATTTACTGTACAGCGCGATGAACGGCGACACATCAAAACAGTCTCTGACCATTGAGACCCGCTTTATTGACCGGCATACTTTTGCGGTCCCCAGAAATTAATTCAGTGAATCTGAATTAACATAAAGAGAAAGGAGTTTTGCATCATGAAACCTATTCTTACCCTCTGTTTGGCCTTCATTCTTCTCTTCGGAATGACGGCAGTTCTTGCAGAAACGCATGAACCGGTCACCTTAACCGTATGGCACACAAGCATCGAAGATAATCGAAAAGCTGTGTTCGATGACGCCATTGCCCGCTTTAATCAGGAGTACCCCTATGTTACGGTGAATTCCATTGCCATCGAAAATGATACTTACAAGACCAAACTGGTAACCGCGATGGGCAGTGACGACAGCCCGGATCTGTTCCATAACTGGGGCGGCGGCTGGCTGGATGCCTTCATTCAGGAAGGACTCGTCTACAATATCACCGACGCTGTTGTAAATGGCGGCATTGCAGATGAGACTTCCCCATCAGTCCGTGATCTGGCATGCTATAACGGTGAATACTATGGCCTCCCCTATGTGGTCACCATTGCGCCGATCTTCTATAACAAGACCATTTTTGAAGAGCTCGGCCTGGAATTTCCAAAAACCATGAGTGAAATGGAAAAAGCCTGTGATACACTGGTTGCAAACGGATACATTCCCTTTGCTCTGGGCAACAGTCCCAAGTGGCCCGGATGTCTGGAACTGATCTACCGCTCTATGCGTTATGGCGGAACAGAGCTGTTCAGCAAGGTCTACAATCACGAAGAAGGCTATACCTTTGAAAATGAGGCTTATATCCGTGCAGGCCAGGCCATTCAGGAGAGTGTCAAAAAGAATTACTATCCGGTCGGCTGCAATGGCATCGCCAATGATGCCGGCGGGTCTCGTATGCTTCTGTATTCCAATAAGGCTGCGATGCTGATGGTCACCACCAGCGCACTCGCACAGATTCGAAACGAAAATCCGGAGTGGTATGCCAGCAATCTTGCTGTCGCCCCCTATCCGGCACTGGATGACAAGCCGGAAACCATTCACGAGATTGTTGGCGGCGGCTATGTCATGTCAATCTCCGAGTCCTGCAAAAACAAAGAAGAAGCTGTCGCGCTGCTTAAGTATTTCTGCGATGCTCAGAGCGGAAAAGCCTGGATGGACAATGCCTCCTCCCTGCCTCCGCAGAGCGGTGTAACCTCAGAGGATCCGCCGATTGCGCAGACACTGGATATCATCAACAATGCTACCTTCAGCCAGAATTACTTCGATCAGGCACTCCGCGCTGATCTGATTGAACTCCACAAGGATACCACTCAGGCTCTGTTCGGACTGGATATGACGCCTGAAGAAGCTGCCAGGAAAATGGCAGAACGTGATGCCGAGACAAAGTAACGTTTATAACGCCTGAGAGGGACCATTCCGGTCCCTCTCTTACGAGGTATGTGAAATGGTTACGAATAGTCAAAAGTTGCTTTACAAAAAGAAATACGATCCCAAAGAACAGCGTATGGCATTTCTGTTTGTCTTTCCGGCTCTGGCTGTATATGGCCTCTATAACGCTTTCTGCGTATTCATGACTTTTTTCTACAGCTTCCACAAGTGGACAGGCATCAGCCAGAAAATGGATTTTATCGGAATCCAGAATTATATCAATGCTTTTCAGGACCAGGGTCTCATGCTGGCTCTCAGAAATAACATCATTCTTGTTGTCGTATCGCTTGGCGTACAGATTCCTCTTGGGATGGTTCTGGCTCTCCTGCTGGCCTCCATCGGGCGGGGAAGCAAGTTTTTTAGGACCGTGTACTTCATGCCAATGCTGTTATCCACTGTTGCCACCGGCCTCCTGTGGACGTATCTCTATGATCCTTACTTTGGACTCATTAATGCAGTACTGAATCTTATCGGTCTGTCCAGCTGGGCAACCGCATGGCTTGGACAGACAAAAACCGCACTCGGTGCCGTCCTTGTCGTCATCTGCTGGCAGTATACTCCTCAGTACATGGTTCTGCTCCGTGCCGGTATGGCCGGCATTCCGGAGGATATCTATGAAGCCGCAGCCCTGGATGGCGCCATCGGTGTCAGACGCTTCTTTATGATCACCCTGCCCCTGCTCTCCGGCACCATAAAGACCTGTGCCACACTTTCCCTTGTCGGATCCCTTAAATACTTCGATCTGATCTACGTGATGACCAAAGGCGGTCCCGGAAATGCGACTGACGTCATGGCAACTTACATGTATAAACGCGGATTCGTCGAATTCAATATGGGCTACGGCAGCTCTCTGGCCATCTTCATGCTGATGGTATCCCTGATTCTCACGACCATTTTCCGCACGGCAACAAGACGCGATTACTCAGGATTGGAGGCAGCAAAATGAAACAGAAATTCCCGCTCAAGCTGGCGCTTTACGCTGCTGCCATCCTTTTTCTGATCCTGTTTGGCTTTCCCTTTGTCTTTACACTGCTCAGTTCGTTTAAGACAAAAATGGATTACATGACCAATCTGTGGGGATTTCCGAAGACAATCTTTCTCGGAAACTATGTGACGATCGTCAGAAAAGGCTTCTTCACCTACCTAACAAACAGTATTTTCGTCACCATGGTGAGCCTTGCCCTGACTCTGGCTTTTTCATCCATGGCAGGATACGCTTTTGCCAAGCTGCATTTCCGATTAAATCAGATCTTGTTTACTCTGTTTCTCGTAGGAATGATGATTCCCGTTCATACTACCCTGATTCCGATTTATCAGCTGACAAAGTGGCTGAAGCTGTACAATCAGACAACTGCACTAATCGGCCCTTATGTCAGTTTTACGCTTCCCCTGTCCATCTTTGTCATCACAAATTACTTTAAAACGATTCCGGAAGAGCTGCGCGAGGCAGCACTCGTTGACGGATGCAGTCATTTCAGGATCTACCTCCAAATCATGCTTCCCCTTTCAATCCCAGCACTTTCGACCGTCGCCATTGTGGATTTTCTCCACACCTGGAACGAATTTATGTACTCCTTCATTCTGATAGATGATCCTGGCAAAATGACCCTGCCATTGGGTGTTCGCTTTTTTGCCAGTTCCGAGACTGCGGATCTCCCCGCAACACTTACCTGCCTGCTCTGTGCTTCCCTTCCGGTGATGCTGTTCTACTTTTTCTCACAGGAAAATGTAATCAACGGACTTGCTGCCGGAGCAGTAAAAGGCTGACACTGATAAAAATCCAAACACGAATGAATAGAAGAGATGACATATGAGTAAATACGATATTGCTTTTATTGGTCACATGTGCCGTGATGAAATCGTCGATGCCCAGGGGAAAACATCCATAGCCATCGGAAGCGCAGTTCTTTGCGGAGCCATGGCAGCCGTCAAATGTGGGAAAAAAGTCGCGGCCATTGTAAAAATGGATCCGAAGGACGCTCCTTGTATCTCCATTCTTCGCGAAAATGGAATTGACGTTCATGTCATTCCTGCAAAAGAAACAAGCTATATGCGGGTGGAACATCCATCTACGAATCTGGATGAGAGACGCATGACCTTGATTCACAATGCCGGTCGTATTCTCCCCGATGAACTGCCGGCATTTTCTGCGGATAGAATCCACCTGGCAGGAATTTCCGATCAGGAGTTTTCTCTTGATCTGATTCAACATATCAGGAAAGTCTTTCCTTCCTGTACATTACTTTCTGCGGATATGCAAAGTTTTGTTCGGAGAATGGATCCGGCAACTCACCGTATTTCCTTTTCAATGCCTGAGCAGCCGGAGACAATCATTCGCTCGCTGGATTGTGTAAAACTTGACAATGTAGAAGCTCTTATCCTGACAGGAGAACAGGACCTGACAAAAGCTGCTTGTATAGTTGCCGGTTGGGGATGCCGGGAACTGATCGTCACCAGTGCCGAACGAGCTGTATGTGTTGCCAACGGAAATCTGTATTCCGGTGGCTACTGTAACAAGAATTCCAGCGGACGGACCGGGAGAGGTGATACGTTATTCGGAGCCTACCTGAGTGCGCGACTGAACCAGGAACCTGAATCTGCTTTTCATTTTGCTCTGGCTCTGGTATCGATTAAAATGGAAACTCCAGGGCCATTTAAAAGCACATTGGACCAGGTGCACTCCCGTATGAGCGAAATATCCATTACCAGGGTTTGTGGTTAATAATCGTCTTCTCCACATTCACGCTTTGCTGGTGTCCGGACCCGTAAAGACTATTTTAGCCAACGGCAGGAGCATCTTGATTTTCGTCATTTTTGTCGTCGTCAATGCTTCTCTTTTTTCATTATTGACAGTACTTTGCCCTTGTGTACACTATATGACATAAAGATGTCACGCAGGAAGTGAAACTACGGATTCTCCCCGTACGAGTTCATTGTATCCTGCGGGGCATCTTTTTTATCCCTTATAGATACGTATAGACTGTGTTTGTTGCTCTGCCTACCTATACAAGTATCTTTTAAAAAAAATGCTTGACACGCTCTTTTGCGTGTATTCCGACGCAGTCGGACAAGCGTTCTATTCTCGGCCGGACAATGGCCGCATGATTTCCGGACAAAAACAGGTAAAAATGAAAAAAATGGTTTCGCATGGAGGGCGGACAAATCTTCCGTGATTTATGGATGTAAACGAATCGTGTACTGCTCTTTCATGGGCATACGGGGGGCATTCCCCCCCTTGATTGTTTCGCAGCTCCTGCATGTGTCTGTGTCAAAGAAAGATGGCCTTTTATGCTCACGCCACAGTCATGGGGCGGGAGGGATAAATGGCCAGCTGACCTTGACACTGGCACATGCAGGTGCTATTCACGCTGTGGCTTTATGTAAACCTGCAGGCAACGTCATATAAAGAGCAGTGCTCAAAAAAAAGATCAGACTATAATGTAGTCCTGAAAAGTAAACGATTCGTTTACAAAACAGCGGATATTGTCCGGATTTCATGCGAATCTTGTCCGAGTTTCATGCGATATCTGTCCGTTTTCGGT
>CACXHF010000529.1 GCA_902767305.1 uncultured Eubacteriales bacterium | reverse complement strand
TTACTTCTTTATCTTCTGTCAGGCGGCATACGATCTCCATTGCTTCCACCACATGAGTGATATAGGGAATTGTTGTTCCCTTCCTCTTTGCTCCTGCATGTTTTTCCGCAGCAAATGCCACAGCACGATCCAGCAGATCAGTTTTGTTGCCATACATAACAATCCCTCCTTCGTTCTGTCAGCGGCCCCGCCGCATGATCAGCATAGCAGAAGGAGGGATTGGGGAACAGCAGATGGGAGTTGAATGTAGATAAGCCAATTCAAGTCAGATTTGAATACGAATCTCGTTTTTACTGAAATCTACATACATATTTAGCCATGTTTAATATGTAACGTAAAGCACTATAATCAAGTTTTATCTGCACTATACTCTACTGACTCAAGTAAAATACAAGTGTCTTTAGACTTTTATCCTGTCGTGACAATCTTTTTTTCATATGATATAATTTCTCTATCTATTGTCAGGGAAAACAGCGCTTATAGCTTATGGAGAAAAACATGCCGGAGAATTACTTGCCACGTAAGCTTCCCCGGAACCGAGAGTATCCGGGGTATCAATTCTATTGCACTTTGGAGAAACAAAATGCCGGTTCTGAGGAGTGCTTCTGTTTTTCTGCCCTGTGTGTTATTGATTGGCTGAAGGAAAGACTTCGCGAAACGGATATGATTCCGGATAATATTTCCAGACTCCCAGAAAGGCACAATTCGTATGAAATACATTCTGCCGATTTAAAGTCTTTCACGATAAATTCTGGATTCTCAGCATATGTGGTATCACTACCCTGTCATGGTATCTGGTCCTTACGGCTAAAGGAATCTGATTCTGATACGGAGCAGAGAAAAGCTATCCCGGGACGTTTTTTTTCGACAAACATAGGGCTTCATATCATCAATGACAAACAGGTCGAACTGGGAATACGCATTGACGTTACTGACCCGGAAGAAGCACCAGAAATTGATTTCGCTTTCCGACCGAAACTGGTACGGTATCTTTTTGAGGCTTCAGACCTACTGTTGACCCAACCCACACAACTGCCTTATCAGAAAGCTATGATCATCGAAAATGATGATCACCTTAAACAGCTGCGAATTATTCTTGACAGCAGTGAAAACACCATGCCAGTCATTCTCATTACTCAGGCAATCAGATTGCCTAAAGAAGAGTCTGTGCCCACCTTGGGCAAAACGCCTTTTTCTATTGATCTCACGGCTCCGCCATCTGGATTGTTTCAAACAGCATTTCCTACCGTTCCAATTCTGGAACAGTATTATCCTTTTGATGCAGATAATGTTGCTTCTCACAACTTTGGTTATGCCATTACATTCCAGACATCTGAAAGCATGCATAAGCAGATATCAGCACGTTTGAAAAAAGATTATACACCAGGGGACATTCTTTTTGTGGAACCTAAGCGTTTCGGCGGTCATGTGCGTATCATTGGAAAAGACGAGAAAGAAGCTACAAAGCAAGTCTGGCAACGTGCTCATTGTTATTCCAAAGACAGAAAATATCCCTTTGGAGATGTCCAATTTGAATTTGATGCCAGAAACATAGAAAACCGAGAGATGATTGATCAGATCCGAGCGTCTAGTGAAATGGCAACCGAAGAAAAACTAGCCAGGCTAAATCAGAAGATTGATGAATTGCAAAAAGAAAACGAAAAGCGTGTCCAGAAGATTAACGAACTGAAGCAACAGCTTTTATCTGAATTCAAACGCGGAGAAGAAGCGGAAAAACTCAGAACCGAACAGCTGTTCGAAGACTATGATCGTCATGAGGAAGAGTTGCGGAACAACAAAGCTAGAAATCTGCAATTGGAACAGGAAAACCGGGAAGCGCGTGCGCTCCGGTCCGCTGTCGAAACCTTCCGGAACATGCCAGAATTACCCAGAAGCAATGAGGATGTTATAAATTTTTTCTTGAAAATATATGGGGATCGTATTGCCTTTACTGAGCGTGGAATCAAGACAGGCTGCAGATGCGATATCAAGGCGGAGGGATTGTGGTTCTATCTGTATCACATGGCCACTTCTTTATATGATATTCATCATGGAGGGAAGCCAGATGTTGAAAAGGAATTCCTGCATGCAAC
Source organism: uncultured Eubacteriales bacterium (assembly GCA_902767305.1). Classification (GTDB taxonomy): domain Bacteria; phylum Bacillota; class Clostridia; order Christensenellales; family Aristaeellaceae; genus Ventricola. Next base: position 884 of record CACXHF010000529.1, on the reverse strand, counting down.
AGGTATAGAAGTTGCTATGAGTGAAGGGCGCCAATCTCGTAAAGATAATAAGATCATGAATCTGCGGAACGATACTTACCAAGGGAAAGAGCTTTCTATGGAACCGCATGTGAAGTTACTCCCACAGAAGGCTGGTGTGGATCACCAGAGGATCTATTACTGCTATGATCATGAAATAGATCGTATTATCATAGGTTCAATTGGAGAACACTTAAAGACAGCTGGAACAATGCATCTGAATTGAGTATACATGCTAGGCGAAAGGAGAAGGGATGCATGACTCTTCGAGAATGTTTAATCCGAAATCCTGCCCTTCTACTTGACAATAAAGCTTTAGAGAACGCTCTGAATGACCTTTACCTTAATCATAAAGGAAAGGTCAGACATATGTTGACAGCTTATTATCAGTTGGGATTTCAGGATATCATATTGAAAAATTCTTTTCCTCATGATTTAGAAATACGTCTCACACAACAATTAACAAAAATATATGATGTCCCAAGTGAAAAGGCAGTATGGGTTATTAAAGAATGGAAAAGTGTTCTTTGCGATGAATTGTCAAGAAAATTAACAGAAGCAATTAGCAGGCATGAACAATCACAACTAATCAGAGATTCTCTTTCCTCAGACACAGAACAATCTTCTCAAACAAAAGAAGAAATAATCCAACAAATTATTGACAATTCTCTGCTCAGAGCTGCACACGAAATGAAACAAGGCAACTGGGCAATGGCTGAAAACCAATACGATGACATACTTAATTTAGATATAAAAAACCAAGAGGCTTGGCTAGGCAAACTTCTTTGCCACAGAAAAGTCAAATCATTAGAGGAATTGGCATCTCGAAATATATTACTTGATGACGATTCAGATTATCTTCAGGC
>CACXHF010000528.1 GCA_902767305.1 uncultured Eubacteriales bacterium | reverse complement strand
TTCCGTGCACCAGCACAACCGGCCGTCCCTTTCCTGTATCCAGATACCGAAGATGAATGCCATTTACCTTCACTGCTCCGTTATTCTCGTACTGCATTCCTATACACTCCTCCACAGTTTCCGACTGGCCTGTACATGCACTGCCGAACCTGCTGCTTCATTTTACTGCTTCCGGAATCTTATCTTTATCGAAGTATACCAAAGACCCGAATGTATCGCAAGTGATGTTTTCAGAAAGAATCATGTCTGCACACTGCCGGAATTACTTCCTCCGACACCGGAAAATGGCGGCTTCCGGCATCTGCCAGCATCCGGCAAGATATCAGAAACCGCCATTTTTTCTTCACCTCATATCGTCAGCATTATTACCAAAGAGAACTGACTGTCCTCAAAAAATGAATCAGTCATTATTTCTGAGAGTTCCGCAGAGGGTATTCCTCCCATCCCGCACCTCATAGACGATATCCGGGCATGCATGATGAATCAGTGCACGGCTGAAGCCATCTGCTTCATCAAGAACATTCTTCAGTTCTCCATTCCAGCTGATTACTGTCAGTGCCTCATTCCTGCTATCAGGCACCTCTACATGTACAGTAACGTCTGTATTTGCACCGTCGATAAGTGTCACCGTTTCCTCCACCAGAATATTCAGCTGGTTAATCAGTTTCGGTGAAAGAAGGCATCGATAGGCGAAGCTCTCCATGCTCCCCTGAAGACTCGGATAATCCATTCCATTCTTTTCCGAGCTCCATTCAAAGCAGCGGATGTTCTTTACAAACCGCCGTGTTTTCTCTTTTTCAGGATGAACAAAAATCTTTTCCGGGCTTCCTTCCTCATAGACACCTCCCTCGTCCAGATAGAAGACCCGGTTTGACACTTCCCGGGCAAAACGCATTTCATGGGTAACAATCAGCATTGTAACACCATTTCTGGCGAGATTACGTATAACCGCCAGGACCTCACTCACCATCGTCGGATCCAGAGCACTGGTCGGTTCATCAAAGAGCATCACCTTCGGATGCATTGCCATCGCCCGGGCAATCGCCGCTCTCTGCTGCTGTCCTCCGGAGCATTCTGATGGATAATTGAGCGCACGGCTGTACAGGCCAACGCTCTGCAGCAGATCCATTGCCTGATCATAGGCTTCCTGTTTCCCCATTCCGAGCAGACGAACCGGTCCAAGCATCACATTCTCGACCAATGTCTGATGACTGAAAAGGTTGAAATTCTGGAAAACCATCCCTACTTCCCGTCTCAGTCTGTTTAGATTATAGCCGGGGGCTGTCGTATCTTCTCCGTTAAACCATATTTTCCCGGATGTAGGGCTTTCAAGTCGGTTCAGCAGGTTCAAAAATGTACTTTTCCCACTTCCAGAAGGTCCGATGACGGCTATCACATCTCCCTCATTGACAATACAGCTGAGATCCGCAATCGGAACCACACTTTTTGAGAATTCCTTTCGCAGATGTTCAACCCTGATCAGCACGCTGTTTCACCCCTCTGACTATACGTTTTCTCTTCATCGGATCAATCCGTTTTTCCAATATCCGCAGGAATCTCATCATCAGAGCTGAAATACCGAAATATACCAGTGCAGTGAATATCAGGGGAAAGAATGCATCATAGGTGCGGGCACGAATCATATCCGAAACCCGAGTCAAATCCTGTACCGAAATATATCCTGCCACACTTGTCAGCTTTATTGTGGTGATCACCTGTCCGATATACACAGGCAGAGAATGAATAACCATCTGTGGAAAAACGATATGAATAAATGTCTCAGCCTTGCTGAATCCCAGTGCAACCGCCGCCTTTTTCTGGCCCTCCGGCACTGCCCCGATACCGCTTCTGAAAATCTCCCCGGCATAGGCTGAGAAATCCAGGGAAAAACCAAGGATGCAAACCCAGAAAGCAGAAATTGACATCCGTCCGAATATTACATAATACAGAATCAGGAGCATCAGCATAATCGGCATTCCTTCAATCACCCGTATATAGATTCTGGCAAACGCCTCAAGAACGGGAGATGAACTGCGATAGATCAGGCAGATAAGACCTCCGAGTAATGTACCGAAGAAAATGCTGAACAGTGAGAGCAGCAGTGTTGTCCGAAAACCCCTGAGAATCATCTTCCAGCGTTCTTCTCTGAGAAAGTTCTTTTCAAAGCTGGTTCTGAGGTCTCCTATCCTGGCTTTTATTCGTTCTGCAATTCCAGGATCTTTCCCGGGTTCAGCTGCTTCAATATCTGCATAGCGCTCCTTTGCAATAACTGCATAATAATCATCTGTCATGAGTGTATCAGTGAAATAGACTGATTCCTCCGACTCCTCTCTGTACTCAAAACCGTAACAGAGTAAGTCATACTTTCCCGAATACAGTCCCGCAAGAAGACTGTGTACATCTACATACTCAGGAACAAGCTTGTATCCGTTGCCAGCACAGAAACGATACAGGATCTCTATCATAAATCCACAGGCATTACCTTTATTCTCGTAGCAGACAGGCTGCCAGTCAAGGCAGGAAGCAACGCGTATTTCTTCCTTGTATGGAACTGTCATTGGATAGGAATCCACATGATCAGGCGCATTTTCCGGATCTTCCCAGCGTTTATAAACTTCCTCAAGTTCTCCGGATTCTCTCAATGGTCTGATAAAAGAATTTATTTCATCACACAGTTCCTTTCCTCGTGCATCTTTTCTGGTGACCCACCTAAAATCAAGGCTTCCCAGACTCTCTCCAAGCACCATCAGTTCCGGATAGGCTTCCAGCAGCTCATTGATCGAGGAGGCTTCCAATAAAAGCGCATCCGCTTTTCCCTGAGCCACCTGCAGGCATTCTTCATCCCAGGTAGTTACAGAGTTCATATGGGCATTGGGAAACAATTCAGGGATAATCAACTCATATGAACTCTCCATTGCAGTTGCAAATGTCCCATTATCCAGATCATGGACAGTCGATATTCGGGATTCCTGTGACTCCCTTTCCGAAGTAGGGCTCACCAGCAATGCTACGGCAATGAAAAGTATTCCGATGAGAATCAGAACTCCTTCAGACCACAGAACTGCTTTTTTTCTTTTCTCCAAACCGTTCACTCCTCTTTCATCGTTCTGTTCTTTCTCATCACACTTATATCAGCAAGGTTTTCCCGTCTCCTCAACAGCAAAGTATTCCTCTGTTTCCAAACATATGCCCGCCTCCGGAATACATCATGCAGCTGTTTAATCATTTAAGTCGGTCTGGTAATCAACCATTCCCAACGACAACAGACAGGTGCGAATAATGCCGCACCGCTCTGACTGAAATAATGACAGCAGCGTGGATATCCTGTATACATTCGATATAACAGGTACTGTTATCTATATAAACGAAGGAACAGTTCCTCCTGTCTACTTGAGGATCTGCCCTCGTTCTCGCACTTTTT
>CACXHF010000527.1 GCA_902767305.1 uncultured Eubacteriales bacterium | reverse complement strand
CTCGACCGTTTTGAAAGCGTATTGAACAACCTCGAGGCAAACCCTCCTTCTCAGATTCCCGACGGTTTAATCACAGCAGGAAAAAATCTGATCAATGCACTCAGACCTTACTCTGAAGAAGATGAAGGAATTGAGTATTTGCGTTTAGCACGGGATCTTGCACTCAATGCTGAAAAAGGCTTTGATATTCTCGTAACGGAGGATGGCGTAAACTGGAAAAAAGTAGTCGGAGACGGATTGGGGGATTCGTACAATTATGGCGCGAGAACATTTGCTGTTCTCGGAAAGGATCTCTATCTGGGCACGGCGAATCCTTACTTTGGCGCTCAGCTCTGGAAGATAAGCGGTAAAGAAAGCGAGGATTCCCGTTCCGTCGAAAGCGTGGATTACCGTTTCGTCGAAGGAGACGGAAGCAGCTGGTTCCGGAGCAGCGGAATCTTGTTACCGTTCCGGATAAAGAATATGGTGGATGATTCCGGAACCTATGCGAAGTTTACGGGAATTCTCATTGACGGGAACAAAGTGGCGGATACGCAGTACAGACATTATCCTGGCAGCGTTATTGTTGATCTGAAGCCGACCTATCTGGAAACACTTCCTTTGGGTGAACACAGCATTCGTGCAGAGTTTTCAGACGGTGCTGCTGAAGCGAAATTTACGACCGTGGAGCAGCAGTCGGAGATTAACCTGCCGGATACAGGGGATAAGGAAAGACCGATGCTGTATGTATGTATCGGGCTGATTGCGATGGCCGGACTAATCCTGCTGGCAATCAGGAAACGGAAATAATTTAAAACGGGCAGAGGGAATGAGAGCCTCTGCCCGTTTTGTTCCTTTTCCGGACAGCTGCCATATGGCCGGCGTTAATCTGTCCCGCTGTCTTTTTCCCGACAGGAAGCTCTGCAGAAGAAAGCTTCATTCGATTGCAGCGCTATCTCTCCGGCAGGAGTGCGGAGGAGAGGATGCTCTCATCAGGAAACTGGAGTTCCCCGGACACGGGTTTCACCTGGTTACCCCCGAAGGACCTGCGGATGGACTGACAGGATGAACACTGACATCAATCTTTTTTCAGCAGTGATCATCATCATTTCAGACGGTCTCTTTAAGGCACATAATATCGGATGACTTCTTCCGCCAGCCGATTGACTCTTCCTGATATCCGGTGCGGCCAATCCTTTGATAGATGGAATTCAACAGCCGACAGGAGCGGGACCAGCGACAGTGAAAAGGCCGCTGTGTACTCGGTAAGGAAACAAGAGCATAATAATGATGGTTTTGTGTCAGGAAAGGAACTGGATTATAATCATTTGCATACGAAATGTAAAGTATAGGACACAGATGAGAAATTCGGTGTTTATACAGGAATACAAGAAAGTGATTAAACATTTTTAGAATAATCAGTTGCCATCTCTTAATGTGTAAGAGTAACAGCTTCAGATTCTGAAGAATCCGTTGGCGATAGACTTATGAGCACTCGGTCGGGTGACCCGTGCCCGTTACTTTTGCAATTCAGCACTGTCGGATTCTGTGTGTGGAAACAGAAATATTATTGACAGACTGAATTATTGAGCATTAAACTAAAGATGAAATGTTTTCAATTCCCTTTTCTAGACTGAATTCCATGTTGTCATGCTTTGCTCATGAATTACTCTTTCGAAACTGATTCACTGGTTTCTGAAAACACCGCACTCAATAAGCATACAAGTGTTCTTGTTTTCGTCAAAAAAATCAGTACTGGACATCTGGGAGTCTCTTCGGTTTTTATTATCCCGTTAAATAAGATCAGAAAGAAGCTTGTCGAATGAAAAAAGAAAACTATATGCATCAGGCCATTGTTAACTTGCAAAGAATGTCTCGGACTGCAAATGGTGTAGTATCCACCTCTGCAAGTGTTATAAAAAAAGATGTTATGGCAGTAACGGACGGAGAAGTGGCGAAACATCTTGCACTGACAAATTATGAAAAAGCACTCGATATAGCCTGGGAAAACAGATTCAGAGTTTTTGACGATCCTCAGGATCTGCGCACATTCATAGAAGATCTGGCAAGAAACGTAAATAAAGGCATCGTAAAGGATGATATTTTATACAGACACGGAGCTGAATCGGACAACGAAAACTATACTCCGGCTGCAGACCTGGAAAGATCAGCCTCATGGTTTTTCGACCATCTCTTTACGCTGCTCTGTCAAGAGCCCTATGATGCCGTGACAGCGGCTGCAACCGCTGAGTATTATATTAACAATACGATTCATCTTTTTGCAGATGGCTGCGGCAAGAGCTCTATGGTAACTGCTGCATGGCTTCTCATGCGCGGAAATCATACCCTTCCGGTATATCCGGGAAGAGATGCCTATTATGGTTTTATGCATCAATTGCCTCTTTCTCCAACCGGCTCAGAGAAAGACAGAGAGAATTTTGACCGCTTCCTCCTTTTTTACAGAGGAATGTTTGAAGAAAACACGGAGCTTTCGGACCATCTGGACCATCTCACCATATCTCTTCCAGATAAACTTAATACCGTCAATTCTAAGGTTGTTGGCATGCAAATCAATTCCGTTCTGCAGGTGCTCCAGCCCGAAATGATCCAGTTGGATTTGGAAAAGACGACCCATATTTCAAGTGTGGGATTGCGGATACTCCTGCAGCTGATACAGGACTACGAAAACATAACGCTGGCCAACGTATCTGAATTAGTTTATGAAACATTGGATATTTCCGGTTTTACTTCCATGATACGTGTAGATCGCAGAATGAGAGAGATCACCATAGACGGCTGTGAATTACTGGGTGTTGGAAAAAATGGAAGCGTTTATCGCTATTCCCCGGACACCATTGTGAAAGTCTATAAAGATAAAAATTCACTGGATGATGTCCGCCGGGAAAACCAGATGTCTCGTTTTTGCTTTATTTCCAATCTTCCAACTGCAATTCCTCTCAACATTGTCCGAGTTGGAACACGTATTGGTGCTTTATATGAACTGCTGAATGCACAGTCCCTGTCTCACGAATTCGTGACGAAACCGGAACAGAGGAATGAACTGGTTAAAAAATACATCTCACTCCTGAAAAAAATTCATGCCATTGTTCCTGAAGTACATCATCTTCCGCAAGGTGTTACTCTGCCAAATCAGAAAGATCTGTTTCTCAGCTGGGTTTCAGATCTCAAAGGAGTACTTGACCAGGAGACATTCGACATTTTGTACCAGACAATCAGCAGCATTCCAGATGAAAACACACTGTTACATGGCGATCCAACTCCATCAAATTTCATGAATGTAGATAACGAGCTGCTTATCATTGACCTGGATGGCCTGAGTATCGGCAGCCCTGTTTTTGATCTGGCGAATCTTTCCTCAGCGCTGGAAGGCTTCCCGAGTATTTTTCATGACGATCTTTTAGGTCTGAAAGATTCGAACCTTCGGGAATGGATTCTGGAAGAGGTATTGAACGGTTATTACGCAGACGTTGAGCAGAATGAACTGAAAAAAATACAGTACCTGATCAAGCTTTGTATGCAGACCAGAATGACGAGGTATTGCTTCTGTCATGATTTAGCCAGTGAGGAAAACAGAAAAGAGGAACTGAGAAAACTGTATGAACTTATTCATGCGTATTGTTGAACCATCAAAAGGGATTCCTGCATCGCGCCAGACGTATTCCACACGGGATCTTTTGAAAATGATGTG
>CACXHF010000526.1 GCA_902767305.1 uncultured Eubacteriales bacterium | reverse complement strand
GCCATATTTCCGTGCTGCTTCACGGATAATTCCGGGATGGGTAATCGCTCCGGAATTGACACTGACCTTGTCAGCACCACTCATGAGCACACGTTCAAAATCGTCCAGCGTAGAAATCCCGCCGCCAACGGTAAGCGGGATAAAGATGGTTGAGGCTGCGCGTCTGAGCACTTCCGTAAAGAGTTTTCGTCCCTCTGCCGAAGCTGTAATATCGTAAAAGACCAGCTCATCTGCTCCGCTTTCCGAGTATGCACTGGCCAGCTCCACAGGATCCGAGACATCCGACAGGCCTTGAAACCGTACCCCTTTGACTACGCGGCCATCCCGGACATCCAGGCAGGGAATAATCCGTTTTGTAATCATCTTGCCACCTCAACCGCCTCTTTGAGATCGATCCGTCCTTCATAATACGCCTTTCCGATAATGGCGCCATACATTCCAAGATCACGAAGCCCGCGGATCTCCTCCAGTCCTGATACTCCGCCGGATGCCGTCAGTTCAAATTCCGGATAGGAGCGGATCAGTTCCTGATAAAGCATCCGGTTAGCGCCGGAGAGCATTCCATCACGCGAAATATCTGTTACGATCAGACCCTTTGCCCCCTGATCCCGCAACCGCCTGCACAGATCATTGCAGCGGATTCCTCCGCTTTCAATCCATCCGCTGACTGCGACCATTCCATCCCGAATGTCCACTCCGATGGCAATCCGGTCACCATACCGTTCAAGCATACGCCCTGTAAAATCCGGATCACGAACAGCGATCGTTCCCAGAATCACGCGCCAGATTCCGCACTCAAGATAGGCCTCAATGGTTTTTTCGCTGCGGATTCCACCTCCGATCTCCACTTTGAGACCGGATTCCTTCGCCAGACGACGCACACAATCCGCATTTACCATTGTTCCGTCCCGGGCACCGTCCAGGTCGACACAATGAAGATACTGTGCACCGGCTGCGGCAAAATCTGCTGCCGGTATCAGCGGATCTTCCGCATAGACCGTGACTCTTCTGTAGTCACCCCGCTCCAGTCGGACAACCTGTCCGCCCAGCAGATCAATAGCAGGAAAAATCTCCATACGTTCCTCACATTCTGCAGAAATTGCTCAGCATCTGAAGTCCGATCCGACCGCTTTTCTCAGGGTGAAACTGGGTTCCCAGAACATTGTCACGAGCCACCGCAGCCGTCACCGGAATTCCATATTCCGTTATGGCAATGGTCCACTTTTCGCATTCTACCGCCGAATAGCTGTGCACAAAATAAACGCAGGCGCCCTCCGGAATTCCCTCAAATAGCGGATGCGGCTTCATCTGAAGAGCATTCCACCCGATCTGGGGTACCTTGAGTTCTCCTGGCAGACGCGGCTGCATGGCTGTAATCCGGCCGGGGATCAGTCCCAGACCGGAATGCATTCCGAATTCGTCACTCGTCTCAAAGAGCATCTGCATGCCAAGACAGATTCCAAGCAGCGGAACACCACGCCGGGCAGCATCCATCACCGCTTCATCCATTCCATGTTCTCCAAGCTTTTCCCTGGCATCCCCAAAGGCACCAACACCGGGCAGAATAAGCTTGTCTGCACGGCATATTTCCTCCGGTGTCCGGACTATCTCAGCTTCTTCTCCGATCATCCGAAATGAACTGACCAGTGAAAAAAGATTTCCGACCCCGTAATCGATCAGTCCGATCATGCCAGCACCCCCTTGGAGGAGGGAACCGCCCCATTGAGCCGGGAATCCAGTTCCACTGCCTGAGCAAGCGCACGTCCGAATCCCTTGAACATCGCCTCCGCTACATGATGGTCATTCTCACCGGCCATTTCCCGGAAATGCAGACTCATCGGACAGGAACGGGTCAGTCCCAGAAAAAATTCCTTCACCAGCTGTGTATCAAATGTTCCGATCTTCTCTGCCGCAAAATGGACATCCATATGGAAGGAACTGCGGCCTGAAAGATCCAGTGCACACAAAACCAGTGCCTCATCCATAGGCAGGAACATGGAACCATACCGGCGAATACCATTTTTTCCCCCAAGGCACTCTGTGATGCACTGTCCCAGAACGATGCCGATATCCTCCACACTATGGTGATCATCCACCCACGTATCGCCCTGGCACTGTACCATCAGATCGAATCTTCCATGGACAGCAAACAACGTCAGCATGTGATCGAGAAATCCTACACCGGTTGCAATCGTATTCTCCCCGGTTCCATCCAGATCCAGTGTACACTTCACGCTGGTTTCTGCCGTTTTCCGGATTATTTCTGCCTTTCTCATTACTTATTTCCCTTCTCTGCCGCCAGCAGTTCCCTGCACGCAGCAAGCAGCTGCCGCATTTCTGCTTCTGTTCCAATGGTAATCCGCAGCCATTCCTCTGTCCGTCCGCCCTTAAAATGACGAACAAGAATGCTCCGCTCAGCCAGCAATTTCTGAAGCGCTGCAGCCGGAAGACCTTCCGGACGGGCAAAAACAAAATTTCCCAGAGATGGCAGCACGTTAAAGCCCAGTTCGCGAAGGCCTTCCTCCGTCATTTTGCGAGCTTCCATGATTCTGCAGCAGTTATCCCGGTAGTATGCCCAGTCCCGGCAGGCTGCCACTCCCGCCGCCTGTGCCAGCCGGTTAACTCCGTACAGATCCACTGCATTGCGGACTCTGGCTAGGTCTGCAATCACTCCGGCACTTCCAATTCCATATCCGAGACGGATTCCTGCAAGAGAACCGGACTTACTGAAAGTCCGTACGACCAGCAGATTTGGATAAGATCGGATGAGCGGGACGACCGTCTCTGCACCAAAGTCCACATATGCCTCATCGACAAGCACCACATGCTCCGGATTATTCTCAAGTATTCCGGCAATCTCTGTCCTCGTCAGTGCCAGACCGGTTGGCGCATTCGGATTTGGAAAAACAATCATCCCTTCCGTTGTACGGTAATCTGCCGGACAAAGTGAAAAGTCCTCTCTGAGAGGAATCCGGCACAGCGGAATTCTGTAAAGTGCCGCAAACAGGTCGTAATAGCTGTACGTAATATCCGGCAGGACAATCGGGCAGTCCGGTCCGGCAAACGCCAGAAATGCCAGCTGCAGTACCTGATCCGAGCCGTTTCCAATCAG
>CACXHF010000525.1 GCA_902767305.1 uncultured Eubacteriales bacterium | reverse complement strand
TGTCGGCGGTTGATGAGAACGGAAAGGGGATTCCGGTTTTCTGTCACACAGTCAGTATGCCGGATCATCGGATCCGGGATTTCAAGAACAAGCATCTTTTTATCAAGAAGCCGGCTGTGGAGCTCCTCTTCTTCGCATGCTACCGTATCCGGGCTCCATCCGCCCGCATCCAGCAGTGACTGGCGGCGAATCATGAGTGCCCCGCCAAATTCCGGTGCCTGTCGGGCTGTGTCACAATTGTAGTAATTTTTATTCTCACCGGTCAGTTCACCGCCGCGGTAGTAAAGATCATGCCGGATGCCTGTGACGGCATCCGCACGGGCAGCACTTCCTTTTGTCAGAGCATACCGGGGAAAAAGCGGATCCAGTTCCATGTCGCCGTCCAGAAACAGACACCACTCAAAAACGGCGGCCTGAGCCCCGATATAACGTCCGAGACCGGCGGTAGGAGAGGGATCTTTCACGAGCAGACAGCGGGCGGAATGTGAGCGGGCAATCTCAAGACTGTTATCTGCTGAGCCGGAATCCACATAGATGATTTCGTGCGGGTATGCCCAGACAGCTTTTTCAACGCTGCTCAGGCAGCGCTCCAGTCTTTCTCCTTCATTCCGGCCGATGACGATCACGCTGATCATGCTCTTCCTCCATCAAAAAAAGTGTGATATACTGCTATGTAATCATTATCGCACAAAAGACCTGTTGTTGCAAGCGTGGAGGGGATTCAATGCTGTTGAGTCTGATTATTCCGTTCTATGGCGTGGAAGCATATATTTCCCAGTGTCTGGAACCGCTGAAACGGCTTCCGGAAGAAAACTGTGAGATTCTTCTGGTGGACGACTGCGGCTCTGACCGATCCGCTGAAATTGCTGCCGATTTCTGCCGCGCCCGAAAGAATGCCAGAATCATTCGCAGAAAAGTGAATGGCGGTCTGTCTGCAGCCAGAAATACCGGACTTGACGAAGCTGACGGAGATTATATTTTTTTCCTTGACAGTGATGATATTCCTGTACCGGAAAGCATCCAGAGCCTGACTTTTGAGGCAAAAGATCAGAAGCTCGATATGATCAAAGGTGCTTTTGCCTATTATCAGGATGAAACCGGAAAAAAGACGAATGGACCAAAGGTCGAAGAATGCGGCCCGTGTCCTGGCAGCCGGCTTTTCATTGAGCAGAGCAGACAGGATACGTATGAACCCATGGTGTGGCAGTGCATTTACCGGCATTCCTTTCTTGAACAACAGGGACTGCGGATGTCCGAGGGGCTTCTGTTTGAGGATGAGCTGTTTACAACACCTGCACTTCTGCTGGCGGGGAAAACCGCATGTATTCCGGAGAAACTGCTCCTGTACCGTCAGCGTGAGGGGAGTATCATGAGCGGTTTTCGAAAAAGCATCCGGTGGTGTGATTCCTATCTGAAAGTATGCAAAGGATTGAAACACTTCAATGAACGTCATCCAACTGAAGCCTCTTCAGTGCTTAATGACCGGATTGCCCGGATTGCTCTCAGCTTCGGAAAAAACATTGCTGCTTATGACCTTGACGGACCTGTCCGGGAGGAGGCACTTGGCTTTATCCGCGAGCATCGGCAGGAAATAAGCGAACTGACCTGTCTGGGATCATCTCCATCGCTGCAGCTTCAGGCATTTTTGTTTAATCATTCGCCGGAAACGTTCATTCATGTTTACCGGAAAATGCGGAAGCACCTGGGCGGCAGTACATGACAGAAACAGAAACCGAAACAGAAAAATAACCCGGAAAACGGGTCCGGGTCTGCAGCGTATTCGTTCGGGCGGTCACCAGATGAAAGGATAGCCGCCGGTTTCCGGTTGAGAGGCCGAAGACGGAGCGGAATACCAGAAGGGATTGCTCAGAGGACGTGAACGAATATCCATTTTCTGTTTCAGAAAAGGATGAAAAAACGACAGACGGAAGGCATTCAGCTGCAGGGAAAGGATGCAGTGCTTTTCCTGAAAAGCGGTGGAAGCAGGCGTGCGGTAGCGCATGTCTCCGAGAATGGGACACCCAAGATAGTGCATATGGACTCTGAGCTGATGTGTCCGGCCGGTGAGCGGAGAAAGAAGAACATGCGTTACCGTTTCCCCGTCAATACAGAATGTATTCAGAGTTGTGAAGGAAGAGACGGCTTTTTTCCCGTTTTCACGGACGATCCGGGTATAGCTGTTCGGGTGTTTGCGTTCGATGGGCGCTTCAATGAGTCCGGAACGGGAGGGGAGACGTCCCAGGAGGTAGGCTTCATACTGTTTGTGAAAAGCTCCGGAAGCCATCTGTTTCTGTAGAAGTACCTGGGCATAGGGAAATCTGGCAAAAACAAGAATTCCCTGCGTTTCTGTATCCAGACGATGAATGGAATGCGCCTGAAAGCCGGTACTCAGAATCCGATTTTCCATGGAGTCCTGACGCGTTTCGGCTGTTTTTCTGCCGGGATGTGTCGGGATACCTGCAGGCTTGAAAACAATCAGGTAGGCAGCATCCTCATACAGGATCTCAGGACGGGGAAAATCGCTTTCCGTTTTTTTCCCGGAGGGTTTGAAACCAGGAATGGCAAGTTCCAGCTCTTCACCCATGAAAACAGGCTGGTTCGGGTAGACAAATTCACCGTCTACACGAACGCCGTCTGATTTAAACAGAAGAGCTGTCTGCTGAGTTGGAAAACCGAGTTTCCGGACGGCATCTCGAAGCGTTGTTCCGTCCAGTTCGGGCGGAACCATGATGGAAATGGTCATCTTATACCTCAATCGTACCAGGACGGGATCTGGCCGAATATGAAAGATGCTCCACATCCTGACGGAGATGGAGCAGTTTCACATTCAGTCAGAGGAGATTCAAACGAGTCTTGGCAGCTGTGAAAGGCGCTCAATGGATTCGAGCAGCGTTTCCTCACTGCGAGCAAAATGAAGCCGGATCAGATGATTGACAGGCTCACGGAAGAAACTCGATCCCGGGACAGCAGCAACACCGACATTTCGGATCATCCATTCACAGAAAGTCATATCGCTTTCTCCGTGAAAACGCATTCCCGGTTTCTGGAATTCACTGATGTCGACCATGACAAAATAGGAACCCTGAGGAATGGTATGCTGGAGACCGATCCGGTCAAGTCCGGCCAGGAAGGTATTGCGCTTTCGGGTATACATTTCCTTGAGATCACGATAATAGCTTTCCGGCATTTCCAGACCTACGACGGCAGCTTCCTGAAGAGGGGCGGCTGCACCGACAGTAAGAAAATCGTGTACTTTCTTGGCACCCTCAATGACATCCTCAGGTCCGATAAGATAACCTAGCCGCCAACCGGTGATGGAATAGGTTTTGGAAAGAGAGGAACAGCAGATGACACGATCACGGATTTCGGGCAGTGCGCCGGCATAAACGTGCTGATAGGGATCAAAAACGATGTGTTCATAAACCTCATCGGTGATCAGATAGGCGTCATACCGGTTGCAAAGCTCGCCGATCTGAAGAAGTTCCGCACGTGTAAATACTTTTCCCGAGGGATTGCTTGGATTGCAGACGATAATGGCTTTGGGATGCTGCCGGAATGCATCCTCAAGAACGTTGGCATCGTAATCGAATGCCGGAGGAACAAGAGGAACAAATATCGGTTCTGCGCCGGAGAGAATGGCATCAGCACCGTAATTTTCATAGAACGGAGAGAAGACAATGACCTTGTCTCCCGGATTACAGACGGTCATCATGGCACTCATCATTGCCTCGGTTCCGCCGCAGGTCACTACGATTTCCGTGTTCGGATTGATTGACCGGCCGTAGGCTTTTCCCTGCTTTCTGGCCAGAGCAGCACGGAAATTCTCTGCACCGAAAGTGACTGAGTACTGATGCGGCCCTTCTTCCGCAACTTCTTTCAGACGATCCGTAATCGCCTTTGGCGGAGGAAAATCCGGGAAACCCTGGGAGAGGTTGATGGCGCCGACTTCGTCGCTGATCCTGGTCATACGGCGAATGACTGAATCGGTAAAGGTGGAAACACGGTGCGATAACTGAGGCATGTTTTTCCTTCTTTCTTGGTAAAGACAGTGATTTATCGCTGCCCGGAGATCAGACCAAAGAGAAAGGAAGGATGAAGTCCGGACAGACAGAACGGGGAAGAATTCTCCCTGAAAGTGAAGGTATTTTACCATAAGACCTTCTTTCCTGCAAGAATCAGGAAAACGGATCTGGTCCTTTCAGGTGCCGGATGCATCCAGGCAGAGAAGCATGCCGATGCCTGGATGAAATGCAGTGAAATGCCGGAACAGACCTTGAATCGGCAGGAGGGATGCACTATAATCAGAATAGATCCCGGTCCGGAGGAATCCTTTACATGGGCAAAGGGAGAAAATGAATGCGTAATGGACGGACAGATTTCTCCCTGCATGGATAAAAAGCAGCCGGAATTTCGTTTAATAATTAGTGGAAAAACTGCATCGGAGCGGGCATCCCGATCCGTTACAAGGAGTTCTAAAAATGCACATGCGAACCAAAAAGTGGGCAAAACCGGAACTTTCGGCATGCCCCTATTACAGGGATGAACCGTTTGAGCTGAAAGGAAAATGGCGCAGTCAGTTTCCGGAGGAGAAACCACTCTGCTTGGAACTGGGCTGTGGTAAAGGTGTTTCTACCGCACAGATGGTGTTCAGCAGGCAGGACTGTAATTTTATTGCCGTTGATATCACATCCAACGTGCTCGGAGATGCCCGAAGAAATATTGAAAGGCTTTACGGAGACATGCCGGTGCAGAATGTGCTGCTTTCCCGTTTTGATATCTCCCGCTTTGATGAATTCTTCGGCCCGGAGGACAGGATCAGCCGGATCTATATCAACTTCTGCAATCCGTGGACCAAACGTCCCAAATACGCCAAACGCAGGCTGACACATACAAGGCAGCTGATGCAGTACCGCCATGCACTGATTCCGGGCGGAGAGATCTGGTTCAAGACGGATGATGATACGCTGTTCGAGGAATCGCTTCCCTGTTTTGAGGAGAGCGGTTTTGAACAGGTTACACTGATCCGGGACCTGGCTGCTTCAGGATTTGAACCAAACTACATCAGTGAGCATGAACAGATGTACCGTGATCTGGGTGTGCCTATCAAGTTTCTGATTGCCCGGATGCGGGATCTGGATGCAGAGGAACAGGCAAGACATGACGCCGTCATTGAGGAAGTCTCGAGACGGGAAAAAAGTGAACGTCAGAGAGCTTACAGGCCGTCTGACGGAGAACAGGTCCAGATGGAAGCAGGAAAGGGATGAGGCACATGTACGGACTAGTCTATAATCCTGTTTCCGGAGGAGGAAAAGGTGAGCAGCTGGTACGGCAGGCACAGGAGATCCTGACAGCCCGTGGCATTGATACCCGGCTGTATGCCACCTCCGGTGCAGGAGATCCGGCAACTAAAGCGGAACAGGCCGTTCAGGATGGATGTGAGGCTCTGGTCTGTCTGGGTGGAGACGGGACACTCAGTGAAGTTGCCGGAGCGGTAGTTGCCGGACAGATTCCGTTATATATAGTTCCCTCTGGTACCGGAAATGACTTTGCACGAATGCTGCATCTTCCGAAAGACCCGATGGAGGCTCTGATTGGTCAGCTGGATGGGACACCTGTCAGAGCAGACTGCGGAAAGATTAACGGACGCTGTTTTATCAACATTGCCGGCTCCGGTTTTGATGTGAAGGTGCTGGAAAAGACAGAGAAGCTGAAAGCTGTCTATCCCGGAGAGAAAGCCTATCGGAAAGCACTGATTTCCATTCTTCGAAACTACAGTCCTATGGAAGCAGAAATATCTGTCGACGGAGGGGAATTTAAAAAACATCTCCTGACGATTGTTGAGATTGCCAACGGACAGTATTTCGGCGGAGGAATGCAGGTGGCACCCGGTGCGGATCTGCACGACGGAGCATTCGATGTTATCCTGATTCCGAAGCTCCCGAAGTCCAGTCTGATCTTTCTGCTGCCATTGTTTCTTTTTGCACTGCATGTCCGCTTTGGAATTGCAAAGCAATTCAGGGCCAGACGAGTGACCGTCCGTTCCAGAGGCATGACGGTCAATATAGACGGCAGACTGGAGAAAATGGATGAAGCGGTCTTTGAAATTGTACCCGGAGCACTCCGGCTGATGCAGCCGGACGGACCGGTTCGCAGTACCCGCAAAGGATAATTTTCTGGTAATATCAGGCGTAGCCTGATTAACGGCAAAGATATTGGGGAGGATTGAGTATGCGCAAAATCGGTATGATTCTTATTTTGCTGATGGTCTGTTTTACCTTGAATGCAGCTGCGGAATCGCTGTATGTGGACAATCTGGAAAGTGACAAAAGTGACCTGATGCGGCTGAACATGCGTTCCCAGCCCAGTTCAAGCGGTGCAGTACTGGGCTCGTTCTATACCGGTGCAGAGGTTCATGTACTCAAGGAAGAACCTGTTCCGGCAGCGCAGCCAACACCCTCCCCGCAGCTGGAACCGGCAGAGGGGACTGTCGAAGGTGAAACCGGAGAGGTGACGCCTGAACCCGGGAAACCGGAGGAGCAGGTAGACTTTGTTCACGTGGAAATTGGCGGCATTCAGGGATACATGGCTCAGAAGTTTCTGATTACCAGAGAGGAAGCCGCTGCCAGATATGGAGAAAACGGCTGGTTTGGCCAGTGCCGACCTGCAGAGGCAGATCTGACCGGAATGTGGAGCGACAACATCAATCTGATGTCAGGTACAGACAATACGGCTGTTATTGTGGGAACGGTTGCAACGGGCGAGTCAGTGCATATGGTCGGAATCATCGGCAACTGGGCATATGTTTTCAAGGATACGAATCAGGGAAGGGTATACGGCTTCCTTCCGATCGATGTGGTGACTGAAACAGGCAGCCTCAAGAACTATGTGGTTTCTACCGGTTCTTCAGATGCACGGATGATTCTCTATGAGATTCCGAATCAGAAGGGCAAGATGTCCCTGTCTCTTGGAAACGGAACGAACTGCGTCATGCTCTTTGGACGCGGTGAGGGACTCTGGCGCAGAGTCCGTGTAGGCGGCGTATCCGGCTGGGTATACCCGACAAAGAAGAATACACTTGTCTCACTTGGCCTTGCATCCAGAAGCACGATTCCGTATTATCCGCTGGTAATGGAAACCAAAGGAGATTCCATCCTCTACAGTGTTAAGGGTGACAGGTCAAAACCCTATATGACACTGGGCGGTCAGATGAAAGTAGAGGTTCTTGGAGAAAGCCAGGGATACGTTTACGTTCGGACGTTGATTGGCGGTTCCGGTGCCTATAATAAAGGTGATTACGGCTATATGTCCATCAGCGATCTGACGCTGTCCGTGTCAAAGTCTTCCGTAGGCGTGATGCAGGCGGACGATGACGACATGCCGGTAGTCGTCTATTATGGGCCTGATAAGGGTTCAGCAATGCTTGGAGCGCTGTGCGGCGGCGCACAGGTTCGACTGATTGATTATACGCAGACCGAATTTGTACGGATTTCCCTGAATGATCTGACCGGTTATGTGGAGAAAAAGAGCGTCCGTCTTCTGACTCAGGCCACGGATCCCCTTTCGAGCAGAATTCCTCAGCGGGGCACGGCGAAAGCGGAGACAATTCTCTATTCAGAACCCAGTGGAAAGGGAGCAGAAGTCGGTACGGTAGCGGCAGGAACCCGGATCTACATGTTGGGTAAATTCGGTGACTGGATGTTCGTCAATGCCAGCGGCACGCCTAACCTGGAGATTTCCTCACAGAATGAGATGACGGGATTTGTCCGGATGACAGATATCAGTGCACCGGCCAGCACGATTCATCTGATTGCCTTCGTGAAGACCGACAAGGTGAATCTGAGAAGTATCGGTGATAAGACAGGGAACATCATTGGACATGTCCGGCTGGGTGAGAGGCTTCGCGTAACAGATTACGGCAACCAGTGGACCTGCGTTGTGACGCCGGAAGGAAAACGCGGTTATATCATGACAGAATATCTTGATTTTCAGTAAGCAGACCTGACGGACATGTTTTTTGTAGAACTTTCATAAAAACTATCGTTTTCTTTTGAACGGAGCTCTGATATTATACAGGGGAAAGGGAAACCTTTCCCTTTTTCTGTGTGGAAATAATGACAAAAACAATCTCTGTTACAGAGCAGTTTGCCATTGCCGGAAATTTCAGAAGTTGCAGAACAGTCAGAAATTTCGTATAATGCGTGCCGGTGGTTGGGGGACCGCCTAATTATAGAGGAGGTTATACATGAAAAAATTTGGTTATATACTGACTGCTTCAGATTCAAAGCTTGGACGTAAACTTGGAAATCTCTTTGGCGTTGCCTCGGGTTTTCAGAGCAAAATCAATCTGAGCTGTGACCAGAAAACCGTCTCCATTTCAGATGCCCGGAACAGACAGTCATTGAATCTCACCTGCGGTGACAGAATGATGATATCGGTAGAAGGACAGGACGAGGAAGCGGCGGTTGCTGCTCTTCAGAACTATGTGGTCAACTGTATGTAACAATTAAAAAGCAGATGTCTGCATCTGCTGTAAAAGAGACTGTCTGTCAGTCTCTTTCTTTTATTGTTTTTTTTCAACATAGTCTGCAGGACTGCCTCAGACCGTCAGCCAGACGGTTCTGACCGCAGTTCCCGAGTCCAAATGAACAGATGATTCTGCCAGAGATGAGCATTTCAATGAAGGGTTTACCGCCTGCTGTTACATCATCATTCACAGACAGCATCGCTCAAGCGCAATTTCCGCTTCACAAGGATGATACTGTCAATTGTTTTCCTGCATCATAGAGAGTTCCTTCAAAAAAGCTCAATTGTGAACAAATAGGGATTCCGGCTAGAAATATCTGCGTTATATAAAGGAACTATCTGGAAAGGATAGGAGATAACCAAGGAAATTTTCTTAATTTCAGGCAAAAAAATCTATTTTCGGGAAAATTCAGTTGATTTCTGAAACCCTTTGTGCTAAAGTAATCATGTCGAATTAGGGTTTTTCTTTTACAATCATTTTCGACTTGAAATTTACTTTCAGAAAGGGTACTGCAATGGCGAATATTAATCTTGAAAAGTACGGAATCACCGGTACAACCGAGATTGTGTACAATCCATCCTATGAGTTTCTGTTCGAGGAGGAGACCAAGCCGGAGCTGGAAGGCTATGAAAAGGGCCAGGTCAGTGAACTGGGCGCAGTCAATGTCATGACTGGTATTTATACCGGTCGTTCTCCGAAAGACAAGTTTATCGTAATGGACGAAAATTCCAAGGACACTGTATGGTGGACCTCGGATGAGTATAAGAATGACAACCATCCGGCTTCTGAGAAAACATGGAAGGCTGTAAAGGAACTGGCGATCAAGGAACTGTCCAATAAGCGTCTTTTCGTCGTTGATGCTTTCTGCGGTGCCAATAAGGATACCCGCATGGCTGTTCGTTTTATCATGGAAGTTGCCTGGCAGGCACACTTCATCGAGAACATGTTCATCAAGCCGACTGCTGAGGAACTGGCAAGCTTTGAGCCGGATTTTGTCGTCTACAATGCCTCCAAGGCAAAGGTGGACAATTACAAGGAGCTGGGTCTGAATTCCGAGACCTGTGTAGCCTTTAATATTTCCAGCCGTGAGCAGGTCATCAT
>CACXHF010000524.1 GCA_902767305.1 uncultured Eubacteriales bacterium | reverse complement strand
TTATAGGCGTCTGCTACAGCAAACCAGCCAAACGCTCCGTTTCCTTCCAAAAACAACTGATGAACAGCACATAATTCTCCATTCCGGTGAAAAATGCCCTCAAGTTGACCGGCTTTAGCCTGAGCTTCCAGTTCTTCCCCGGAAAAATACTGGATATCATAAAAAGGAATCTCAGGTGTTTCTGACAATAATTTGTCAAGGGCCCATAGATCATTTGCAGTAATTGGTCCGAAGCGAAAACCTTCTTCTGTCAGCCTCTTACGCATTCTGGTGCTCAGAGGTGCAATCTTCTTCAGAACCTGTTCTGGATCTGCTTTTATCTGCTGCATCCGATCCTTCCAGATAAAGCCGGCATTCTTCAGCAACTGATCTGCTGCAAGCTGTTTCTCATTCTTATCCTGTCCGCTGTATATAGTCTGAGCTATCTGAGGTTTATCCTGTCGCGGAATCCGTAAAGGCATTTGGGGATTCAGATAAAAGTAAACTGAATAATACCGCTTCTGATCAGCCAGAAAAAGAATGCCCGCTTCTACTTCTTCGACATAAAAACGTTTCAGGTCGATCCATCGCTGAATAGCCTCAGGAAAAAGATAACAGTTTGTTATACTTGCTCCTTTTTCTTTTTTCGCAGTGCGAACAAGAGTCTGGTATTCTTTCTGACTGGTCACAAGATGCATAGGGGGTCAATCCTCCAGTTGTTTGTTTATCAGGGCCATCATAGCGTCCACAGAGTTAAAGTTTTCAGGAATGATATCTTCAACAGGAATATCAATATCATATGCATCATTCAGTTCGCTGACCAAGGAAATAACATCAAAGGAGTCCAGGTCACCGCATTCCACCAGATCCGTACGGCCAGTAAATTCAAAGCCAGGTTTAATCTCTTCCAGAATCTCAAGCAGTTTTTCCATTGTTTTTCTCTCCTCTTTTTTTCTATCACGATTCCGGTTCTCCGGAAATGCGATCATGCTTTTGCCGTTTTCTTTTCTTGATAGATTACTTTCAACCTGCTTCGGTCAATCTTGCCGTTCTGGTTTTTCGGCAGTTCATCCAGTCCGATCATCACATTCGGAATCATATAGGATGGCACTTTCTGCGTCATATGATCCCGGATCAGTTTTGTCGTTACCTCTTTACCACTGTAAAACAAAACGATTTTATCCTTCTCAGGATCAAAAATACAGGCGCTCATCTCCATTCCCGGAACTGAGGCTGCTGCATTCTCAATTTCTCCCATCTCGATCCGGTTTCCTCGGTGCTTGATCTGGAAATCCTTGCGGCCATGGTACATCATCTCACCACGTTCATTGATGCTGACCAGATCTCCGGTCTTGTAGATAATTTCAGGATAATGCGTATTCAGCGGATTTTGAACAAACACCTCTGCGGTCTTTTCCGGATTATTGTAGTATCCCATAGAAAGGAAGCTTCCGCGAATACAGAGTTCTCCTGTATCACCTTCCGGCACAGGTTTACCTTCGTCACTCAGGATCAGTACATCCACATTATCACATTTTCGGCCAATTGGAACCGGTTCATCATCTGACATAGGCCTATCAACAATGTAGTAGATTCCGATATCCGTAATCTCCGTAGGCCCGAATAGATTCGCATACAATGCGTCTGGCACATGAGTGCGCCAGATGTTCAGCTGTTTGTTCGGCATTGATTCCCCTGCAAACAGAATCTTTTTCAGATAAGGCAATGTCACCTTGTCCAATGCCTTCATATTAGCCACAATGCACAATGCTGTGGGAACCCAGTATATTGAATTAATCCGTGCCTCATTCATGTGTTCAAGCAACCTGACCGGCAGAGCAAACAGCGTCTTCGGAATGATATGCAGTTCCGCTCCGCTGCGAATTGTCGCGTAGATATCCAGCACGGACATGCTGAAATAAAAAGGTGTCTGGTTGCCGAAAACAGTGTTTTCATCAAATGCGAAAGTATCGATAAGCCAGTCCGCATAATCAATCACGGAACGATGGCAGCAAATCACACCCTTCGGCATACCGGTAGAACCGGAAGTATACAGCGCATAAACCGGATCTGTGTCAATTGCTTCACTTCTGATCTTTGCCAGCAGTATTTCATCTGGTTTATCTGCGCATGCCTCTTCATAGGTCACGACCCTGCATGCTTTTTCAAGTTCCTTCGCCAACACATCTGCTCTATCCGCATATTGCGTATCCGCAATCACAGCAACCGGCTGTACCGAGGAAAAAATCTTCGCAATCCGGTCATCCGGCATTTCATCATCAATCGGAACATAGAAATTCCCGCTGTATATGATACCCATAAGAGCAACGAGCATTTCTTTACTTTTCTTCATTAGGACTGCAATCGCCCGGTGTCCGCAAGAAATGTCACCTAACGCTGATCCGATCGACTTGGCTATCCGAACTGCGTCAGAATAGGAGATGTTGCCATTTTCATCCGAAAACACAGACTTGCTCGGATATTTGTTCATAGAGCATTCCAGCATCTGTAGTACATTTTTTGTCATAATATCCCGCCTTGTCAAAAATCAATGATAGTTGTCTGGGATGGTCTGGATTTTCATTGTATTGTTTCTATGATCTCTACCAGCATGGCCACAAGCAATTGCAAACCTTTTCACATGAACCTATGCCCTTATTTATATAGTACTACATATCCTGTCTAATAAATGCATTTCGTTTGTTCTAATCTACAGAACAACATCTTTTCTATCTCGTTTCGTTTTTTTCTCTTCTCGTTTCATCTTCCACAGTCTGCATAAACCATGGAAAACATTCCTGTTTATTCGCCACACAAACAATAGAACTTTTTTCCTGCGAGTAAAGTCCCTTGGAAAACCTTGAATATCCTTTACCAGTTTCTCGGCATAAACAGATAAAGCATCTTGTCTTGGCTCAGTTCTGATACAGTACTGAAAAGCTGTGCTTTGCAATGTTCTCTGAGCTTTTTCGCATGGATAACCCAGACGAACCAGTTCAGAGCATCTTCGGATATT
>CACXHF010000523.1 GCA_902767305.1 uncultured Eubacteriales bacterium | reverse complement strand
ATCGTCTTTTCCAACTGTTCTTTTTCAGCCTTTTTCATATAAAATCCCAGATACCCTCCTTCCGCTGTACGGTCAGCCTGCAAAACATAATAATAACTGGCCATATCTATTACTATATATCATTATAATTCCTGTTTTTCAAAAGTCAATAGGGGTTTCCAGAGTGTCCAGCTCCGTGAAGTAAAAGATGCTTTACCCTAGAAAAATGATAATCAGGGGATATTTGCATTTCATTTGCTTTGCTCAGCACCTCCGGAGCAAAAGAATAATTCCCGCATTTGCTTGTCAGTTCCTGCCAAAGAGCGTATAATCTGCCGGAATTCTTTTCTTTCGAGGTTACACATGCAGTTCCCCCTCCCCATTCCGGGAATTATCCTTTTACTTCTGATTTTTTCCTTTTTCCTGTCAGACTGCGCGCTGGCAGAGATCGACCCTCCGGTACGGATTGCCTTTCTCTCCGACCTGCATTACATAGCTCCGTCTCTGACAGATCATGGACCGGCTTTCATGCAGTTGATCAACCATGCAGATGGAAAAACTGCTCTTTACTGCGATGAACTGACGGAAGCGTTTATTCATCAGGTTCAGACGCTCAACATCTCGGCACTCGTTCTGCAGGGAGATCTGACCTTCAACGGTGCCGTGGAAAGTCATGTTTCCCTGGCTTCAAAACTCTCCGTTCTGCGAGAAGCGGGCATTCCCATCTATGTCATTCCAGGCAATCATGACGTCTATAACCGGAATGCCGCCCGGTTTGCCGGATCTTCCTACGAGCGGGTTCCCTCCGCTGCTTCGGAGGACTTTGCCCGCATCTGGTCCGACTTTGGCTACTCACAGGCCCTGAGCCGGGACTCCGTTTCACTTTCCTACACAGCTGACCTCTCTTCGTCTCTCCGTCTGCTCATGGTTGACGTTAACACTGAGGGGAATATCGGTGTTCTGAAAGAAGAAACGCTTGCCTGGGCTGAAAAAGAACTGAAGCAGGCTCGGAAAGATCACCGGCACGTTCTGGCTGTGAGCCATCAGAATCTGCTGATTCACAATACGCTCTTCATTTCCGGATTTCGTATGACGGGTGCAGAAAAGCTTGAGGCTCTCTACCGACAGTATGGGGTTCTTTGCAACATCAGCGGCCACATGCACGCGCAGCATATCTCCGGAGCAGATAACGGTCTGCCCGAGATCGCCGTATCCTCTGCCGTCGTCTCCCCCTGCCAGTTCGGTCTTCTCACCCTTTTCCGGGATGAAATGGAGTTTCACACCAAACGAATCAAGGTTTCTGAATGGGCTGCAGAACATGGCAGTTCCAATCCGGACCTTCTGGATTTTTCACGGTACGCCCGGGACTTCTTTTCAGCCGGGATGAACCGACAGGCGGCTGCAACTCCTGAACACCTGACCCCTGAGCAGACAAAAGCCCAGGCCGATTATGCCTCCCGGCTCAATGCCGCCTATTTTGCCGGGAACCTGACGGAATTTTCCCCTCAGGACAGATTTTATCAGCAGATTGTCGGTGAATCCGGGATGTCCTCTCTTTATCTCAAAAGCATCCGGCCTGATCTCGGGAAAAACTATACTGAACTGCGCTATTCGTTTGGAGGAACATCGAAATGACCGGTCTCGGAACAATCATAAACTCCTGCATGGTGATTTTCAGCGGAATTCTCGGCCTGCTTTTCGGACATTTTCTGAATGAGCGGATCCGGGAAACCATGACGGCCGCATGTGGTCTCTCCACCCTGTTCATCGGTGCAGGCGGAACCCTTTCAAAGATGCTGACGTTCTCCGGAGACGGTCAGTTTGGAACGGCAGGAACCCTGACCATTATTCTCTCTCTGGTACTCGGAGGACTGATCGGGGAGCTCATCAACATCGAGCTTCGAACTGAAAAGTTTGCCGCCTGGCTTAAAGTCCGCTCCCATAATGAAAAGGATACACGCTTCATTGACGGTTTCGTCACCAGTTCTCTGACCATCTGTATCGGCGCCATGGCCATTATCGGGCCTATGAATGATGCTCTTTACCATGATTACTCTCTGCTGATCACAAAAGGTATTCTGGACTTTATCATTGTCATGGCACTTTCTGCCTCTCTCGGAAAAGGAGTTCTCTTCTCCGTTATCCCTCTGGCCCTGTTCCAGGGACTTATGACGCTGATTGCAGCTCTCATTGGTCCGTTCCTTCATGCATCAGCACTCAATGCCATCTCCATGGTCGGGAATATTCTCATTTTCTGTGTCGGTCTGAACCTCCTTTTCAGTAAACACATCCGGGTTGCCAATTATCTGCCCTCCCTGATCTTTGCCGTAATCTTTTCAGGGATCACCCTCTGAGACCTCCCCATTCCGTTACGGCTTTCCAAGCTGAAGGAAAACAGGCGGTCTTTCACCGGAACAAAATAGCCCCCTGTTCGTCCTGCAGTCACAGGAACGAACAGGGGGCATTGTTCATCTGTCCGCCGCTCAGCTGTTCCAGCCAAGCCGCTTATAGTATTCAATGAAGTTGCGTCCGGCAATATCTTCAACAGCCTGTTCTGAATAGCCGCGTCTCCTCAGTTCTGCAAGGATATGCGGAACATCAGCCGGCGTCTGTACATCCACCGGTGTCGTGTTGATTCCGTCAAAATCACTGCCGAATCCCACATTCTTTTCGCCGCCCATCTGACAGATATAGTCGATGTGTTCAGCAATCCGGCATGCATCCGCCCGTCCGCGTTTGGAAAGAAAATCAGGGTAGAAATTAATCCCAATCCAGCCGCCGCGCTGAATCATTGCCCGGATCTGTTCATCACGAAGATTCCGGAAATGATCGCACAGTGTCCGAACGCAGCTGTGGCTGGCCATTGGTGGCTGTGAATGTTTGTCAATCAAATCCCAGAATCCGGCCTCATTCAGGTGGCTGGTATCCGCAGCTATCCGATGTTCTGCCATGACCCGCAGAATATCCCAGCCTGTCTTTTTAATGCCGCCTTCCGGTCCAAGTTTAGCCGGTACCCCGATCTCATTTTCCCTGTTCCAGGTAAGTGCAATCATCCGGATTCCGTATTGGAAAAATTCCTCTACTCTGTCCGGATTGCCCTCAAGAATTTCTCCGCCTTCCATGCTGAGCATGGCTTTGCATTTTCCCTCTTCTGCCTGAAGCGGAGAATCCGCCTGAATCCAGTTTTCCTCCTCAACCAGGCGCCGGAATTCCCGGTATTCCTTCATTCCTGCTTCGTACGGATGTTTCTCCACTCCGTTTGTTCCCGAGAAAAGCGTGCAGGTCTGCAAAGAAATGCCGCCCGCCTGCATATTCTCAGGGGTTACAACCGGTTTCGTATCCTGCTGAAAGACACGGGTATACAGCACATCACAATGTGTATCGCAAATAATCATTGTGTGCCCCTCCATAAAAGCAAGGCGTCAGAGACGCCTTGCATCATCTTATTTAATCAGTTCTTTCCCGCCCATGTACGGTCTCAGTGCCTTCGGAATCCGCACGGATCCGTCCTCATTGAGGTTGTTCTCAAGGAAAGCAATCAGCATGCGCGGCGGTGCCACACAGGTATTGTTGAGGGTATGAGCAAAGTACTTGCTTCCATCCTTTGCTTTCACCCGAATGCCAAGCCGGCGTGCCTGAGCATCGCCAAGCGTAGAGCAGCTGCCTACCTCAAAATACTTCTTCTGTCTCGGGCTCCATGCCTCGACATCGCAGCTCTTGACTTTGAGATCTGCCAGATCACCGGAACAGCATTCAAGCGTCCGGACCGGAATATCCAGAGAACGGAAATAATCGACGGTATTCTGCCAGAGACGGTTATACCACATCATGGAATCTTCAGGCTTGCAGACAACCACCATTTCCTGCTTTTCAAACTGATGAATCCGATAGACACCGCGCTCCTCAATGCCATGCGCGCCCACTTCCTTGCGGAAGCAGGGAGAATAGCTGGTCAGCGTCTGCGGAAGCTGATCCTCCGTCAGAATGGTATCAATGAACCGGCCGATCATGGAATGCTCGGATGTACCGATCAGGTAGAGATCCTCTCCCTCGATCTTATACATCATGTTTTCCATTTCTGCAAAAGACATGACACCGGTGACCACATTGCTGCGAATCATGTACGGCGGAATGAAATAGGTAAAGCCGCGGTCAATCATGAAGTCACGTGCATAGGAAAGACAGGCGCTGTGCAGTCTGGCAATGTCGCCCTTCAGATAATAGAAGCCGTTTCCGGAAGTTGCACGGGCAGCATCAATGTCAATTCCATTCAGTTTTTCCATGATATCGACATGGTAGGGAACTTCAAATTCCGGTACAAAAGGCTCACCGAAGCGCTCGATTTCCACATTTTCCGAATCATCTTTTCCAATCGGCACACTCTCGTCAATGATCTGTGGAATCACCAGCATCCGCTCACGGATCTCTTTGGCATATTCTTCCTCTTTTACCTCAAGAGAAGCCAGTTCATCTGCAATCTCCGCCACTTTCTGCTTCGTGGCCTCGGCTTCCTCCTTTTTTCCAGCCTTCATCAGTCCGCCGATTTCCTTGGAGAGGACTTTGCGCTGATTCCGGAGGCTGTCTGCCTGCTGCATGGCCTCACGATTTTTCCTGTCCAGTTCTATAACCTCATCCACCAGAACCAGTTTGCTGTCCTGGAATTT
>CACXHF010000522.1 GCA_902767305.1 uncultured Eubacteriales bacterium | reverse complement strand
TTTTGAAAATATTTTCTTCAGATAACCATCCATATTTCCCTGCGCGCTAAGACGGATCTCTCGAATAGAAAATTGCTGCATGGATGCATCCAGAATGGCAATACCGCTGGGAATAATATCCGCCCGATGCGGCATAAGGCCTTTCACGCATCTGCGTTCATCCATGGACATGGACGCAAGATTCATTCCAAAGTTACGAACTTCCTCATAGGATATTTTCATTCCCTCGGAACGCTCCGAATCAAATAAATCAATTTCCTGTGACATGGCACCAAGTGTCGTCATCGTTCCACCGACACCGGTCCAGTCTAACGGCACTTCCGGCTGAAATGAAATACGTCCGCTGTTTTTTTGTAAAATCTCAAGGCACTTCTCTACCGTCGTCAGATAGTCCTTAACAGAATTGATCGGATATTGTTCATACATACGGACAGCCCCCATCTGCAGACTCATCGCTCCCAGAATGCGGTCATCCACACCAACTGTGAATTCTGTCGATCCTCCGCCAATATCTATGACACCACTGAAACCTCCGCGTGATGCTCCGTAGTATGAAAAAGCTGCCTCCTCTTCGCCGGTGAGAATTTCCACCTGTACACCTGTCAGTTTCCGACACGCTTCTGTGAACTCACTTCCATTCGCCGCGTCACGTACCGCGCATGTGGCAACGACAAAAATGCCGTCGGTTTTATCTTCGACAGCAATTTCATACAGTTCACGCACGGCATCCACGGAGCGGCGCATGCTTTCCTGCTCCAGTTTTCCATTTACAAGCCCGGCAAACAGTCTGGTCCCTCGACGTTCCCTTTTGCATACTTTCAGTTCACCATTTTTCCAGTCTGCCTCAAGCAGACGAATCGCATTTGAACCAACAGCTATACACGAGAGCATAATCTGACCTCCCTGTCCGCGCATGCGTAATTCATATACGAGAGAAAACCTGAAAAAGTAGAGCAGATCAAAGTCCGACAATGTTTCAAAATCCTGCTAAATCCTCACATCATGATTTTTGCACAGATTATTGTTCACTCTGTTTTTTATTCTCCTCGATACTATTCTCCGCAGGTGCTGCTTCGGAATCTTCTTCCTGGTATACATGAACTCCGCCGGCCACAGCATCCTCAAGTTCTGCAAGATTGACAACTTTATATATGGTTTCCCCATACCAGCAGTACCCGTAGTCACGTCTTGCTGTTCGCTCAATAAAATCACTGGTATTGATTTCATTGACCTCGTTCTTCAGGCGATTATACCGAGACTGTGCATTAAAATACGCTTCACTCTTATTAAATACGTCTTTTTTTACACTTTCTGCTTTATCCGCAAGGCTTGTAATCCGCATTCCCAAAAAAAGGACAAGAATCATCAGAAAGATTGCCACTATTCTGAACGGATGTGGCTCTTTTTTTCTGACAACTCTTACTTTTTTCATCGTCTTTACCTCGGAATAAAAGAATTGAATACTATACCGTCTACTGATTATCAAACAGACCGATCGTCTAAATTATACGCATAGCCGCAACGAAATGCAAGACATTTTTCGCATTTTCTGTTATAAATTTCTTAAAAAAAGCTATGGTACAGATACATGCCGCCTATTTGTTCTTTTTACTGTTGTCCATTCACTTCACTGTATCGTGGTTGTTTCACCCTATGAATTTTTCGATTTCCTCCAGGTAGGATTCAAACGTCTCATCCTCAGAAAAGAAGATTTCGTGTTTTGCATCCTCAAAGCAGACCAGACAGCCGTTCTTGAGACGACAGACAAACTGTTCCTGTTCAGGCAGGGAAACGATGGTATCTTTCCCGGCCTGGCAGAGCAGCACTTTCGACTTTACCTGTTCTGCTGGCAAATAATGCAGCAGTTTATCTCTGACACTAAACGCTTCTTTAATCCAACGATATGTCAGCGGACTGGTCTGGTAATCTCTGTCTTCCACCCGCTTTTTCCTATAGTACTCAAATCGTTCCTTTCCCGTATCGCAGGCATTCTCAAACGTATCTCTATCCGGATCATACGGTGCAGAAACAAATGCCTTCTTTTCTCCCCGGCCAAACATACAGTTTATATCGCAGATCATTTTTCCTGCCCAACGGGGTACGCCTCCGGTTCCAGGTTCAATCATCGGCGAGGAAAGAATAACATGGGTAAACGTATTCGGCAGACGGATCATCAATATCGCCGCAACAGCACCACCCAGAGAATGACCGAAGAGCATAAGCGGGCGTCCATTTGCTTCCCGCCGGACCGTTTCAAGAACTGCCTCCGCATCGTCCACATAATCCTCAAAATGCTCAACGTAGATAAGGCATGGATCTGCAAGAATCCGAAGCGATTTGCCATGTCCTCGCATGTCC
The DNA here is from genome assembly GCA_902767305.1 of uncultured Eubacteriales bacterium. GTDB lineage: Bacteria > Bacillota > Clostridia > Christensenellales > Aristaeellaceae > Ventricola. Next base: position 3,098 of record CACXHF010000522.1, on the reverse strand, counting down.
GGTGCAACAACACCGACTCCCATCTGATTAAACTGCCAGATCATCTCATGGTATTTTTCAGCCGACTCGGACGTCCCGTGAAGAAGAAGCATCACAGACTTCGCATCCGCCGGAACATAACAGTTCACCGAAAGTTTCCCGCCTCTGACACTGACATATTCCTGCTTCCAGATCTCCCTGAGGGCAGGCTCAACTTTCCCTTCCATCGCGGTGAAATATTCACTGCTTCGAATCATATGTTTCTCTCCTCCGTTTGGTTTCCGCTAAAGGTATGTTCCGAGTGAATCAATGCGTTCTCCGTTCAGCAAAACATCCGGTTCTGCACAAACCAGAGAATTGAGCACCGCCTCCTCTGTCGCCTCTGCTGTGTATTCAAATGCCCGTTCCAGCGCACTCTCATTAACCATCTGACAGGGAATCAGGCAGGGAATAGAAGGTGACGGAATTCGGTTTGCCGTAGAAAAGCCGATCATAATATCTCCGCTCCCGTGCCCGAAATATGATCCGAGATGGGCAAGTCCGGCGCTGCAACGCCGGATAATTCGCCTCAGCTGTCGATCCGTTACCGGAAGATCCGTTCCCACAATCATCATAATGGAGCCCTGATCGCTTTCCCTTTCACCCTTCTTTTCTCGGCAGGCAAGAATTTCCTGTCCGATCATCCTCGAACCAATCTGCAGACGACTCAGACAGCCATGGTTGCTCTGAACAAGCACTCCTATCGTATAGCTCCGTCCGGCAATTTCTATGATTCTGGACGCTGAACCGATACCACCTTTCAGTCCATGACAGATGGTTCCGGTTCCAGCGCCCACATTTCCTTCTTCAAAATCAGGAGTTCGTCTGCTGATCGCCTGCATCACCTGTTCCCGGCCGATCACCCGTTCTGTAATCCGGTTCATCCCGGCATCATTGCATTCGCCTACCACCGGATTAACGCTCCTGATCGGGACTTTCTCCCGCTCACACCACTGCACCACGTATTCAACCAGAGCATCTGAAACAGGTCCCACATTCAATGTATTGGTCAGTGCAATTGGAGTTTCAATTGATCCAAGCTCATCTACCTGCACAAGCCCCACCGTCTTCCCGAATCCATTCATAACATACGACGCGGCTACCAGTTTGGATCGGAACATGTTGTCCTCACAGGGATGAATAACGGTAACCCCCGTGCGGTGTCCTTCCGTTCTGACCGTATAATGACCAACCGTCACCCCGGGAACATCTGATATTTTGTTTCTTTTGCCAGTTTTTCCTGTTCCTACTACGATCCCGTAATCGCGAATCCGTTTCTGATTAATCATCTTTCAATTTCCTTCGTTTCTGCCCGTACACGTTCCATTGCAACTCCGGCTCCCGCCCGCACCGTTTCAGAAACCTGACTGACCTGTTCTTCGTCCAGAACATTCAGGACGCGCCATGTCCGTCTGTCGTTGATACTGTCCTGATAGATATACAAAGGTATCGGACGACAGCTCAGAATTCGGTTCTGTCGTGTTGCAGGATTGTATTCAACCTCCACATTCAGAATCATTCCCGCCGCATTATCTTCACTTCTGGCATCCGTCAGTAAGGCACCAAGTGAATAGCAGACAAGTGTTTCATACGTCCGTCCATCCGCCCTTTTTGTCTGTATAAAACCTGCTTCAGAAACCACATTGGAATGTGCCCCTATGATCAGATCTGCTCCGGCTTCTGCCATCTGATTAGCTGTATCGCGCATAGCATCCGTCACTGTTCCCACATTCTTCGTTCCCCAGTGAGGAAGGACAATCACGAGATCCGCTCCATTTGCCCGTGCCATCCGTATGCTGTCAAGCGCCTTCTGAACGGAAAATATAGGAATGTCCGACAATTCCGATTTTCCTGCCATCGCCCGTCCCTCATCACTCAGGCCGTACGTATAGGCAAGTATGGCAATCCTCACTCCGTTTACGCTGATCATCCCGTCTGTTCCCTGTTGTGAGAGATACCCGCTGTATTCCATTCCAAAACGGTTTACTTCAAGTTTTGTGGCTTTCAGTCCGTCAAATCCAAGATCCAGCATATGCTCAGTCGCCAGATTCAGATGATGAATTCCAACCTCCTTAAGAGTCTCAAGAAGTGCAGGTGGGGCATTATAGGTTTCGTACGGAACCAGATTATTGATCAGCGTTTCGAGCGTTGCAACCGAAAGATCCGCCCCTTTGAAAGCTTCGGAAATTCCTTTGAATACCGGCATAAAGTCGTATTCACGACTGTTGATCATCATGGTATCCTGTACAGTCTTAGGCAATGTGATATCGCCGGCAAAGCTCATTACAATCCTTACCGGATTCATTGACGGTTCCGTTTTTTTCTCTGTCTCATCGTTCTGAACTTCTATCTGAGAAACCTCCGTTTTTTCAATCCAGTCCGTTTGCAGAATTTCCTCCCCCTGTTTCAGCTCCTCTGCTTCATGTTTGCCCTGGAGTTGAAAATCACTGCCTGAGATAAAGAAAAGAAAGAGGAGCGTCAATGCAATAATCCCACTAACCAGAGAGAGAAAGAGAATCGTTCCGACAGACAGTCCGTTTTGCTTTTTCATGCGTTCTCCTTCCCTTTCTTTTCATACTCCATTTATTATATCAGAGATATGCAAGTCTTCACACGGTATCACTAAAGGATATCTGATTTTCCGGAAGTGCATCCTTTCTCAGATATACTCTCAATTCGTCTGTTTCCAGGTTTAGGATCATCTCTGTTCTTCGTTCTTACCGCTGTAGTATCTGTCAGAATCAACCTGTCAGTATTGTGTTCACAGACAGCTCATCTTCTGTATGCATACAAGACAATTTTGCAGAGCCTACGGAACATCTCGAATCCCTGGATATTTCTGGGCATCGGCATCTTCAAAACCGGCTTGAATTACTGCAGAATCATTTTTTCCGAGCAAAAAGGGAAAAATACAGGAAGGAGTCTCCTATGAACATTCAAGATTTAATCCAATCCATCTGAGCAATGAGGGCATCAGTTCGGTCTCACTTCCAAATTAAAAAAAGCATCCGGTTAACCGGATGCCATGCATTTACGTATAATTACGCCTGTGCCGGTGCGGAAACCGGGCAGTTCTCAGC
>CACXHF010000521.1 GCA_902767305.1 uncultured Eubacteriales bacterium | reverse complement strand
TTTTTGGATCAGCTGCGGATCAGAACTGCGTTGACAGATACACACAATCTATCAGTACTCGAAAAGGTATTTTACTCGCAGCTTCAATTTACGATTAGATTTACGCAAAGGGGATTTTCAATGGCAAGTCAGTACAGAATCGGCCTGGATATCGGCTCTACGACTATTAAATGCGTCGTTCTTGATGAGCATGATTCCATCCTCTATTCCTGTTACGAGCGTCATTATTCACTCATAACACAGAAAACCAGAGAGTTTCTTGACCGTCTGAATCAGGAGTTTATCCATGATGAACCCGTTTCCATCAGCATTTCCGGCTCTGCCGGCATGGGACTGGCTCTTGGATCTAAGCTGTCGTTTGTTCAGGAAGTTTACGCAACCAAGGTTGCAGCAGATACGCTGATGCCAGGGACGGATTGTATCATCGAGCTTGGCGGAGAAGATGCCAAAATACTGTTTCTTCAGGGAACACTCGAGGTGCGGATGAATGGGTCCTGTGCGGGCGGAACAGGTGCATTTATTGATCAGATGGCTACCCTTTTAAGTACAACTCCTTCTGAGATGAATGAAGCTGCTGCACGCGCGGAAAAAACCTATACCATCGCATCACGTTGCGGTGTATTTGCCAAAACGGATGTTCAGCCGCTTCTTAATCAGGGAGCGAAACATGAGGATGTTTCCCGCTCAATTTTTATGGCTGTCGTCAATCAGACCATTGCAGGACTGGCACAGGGACGGCCGATTGAGGGAAATGTGCTCTATCTTGGCGGGCCGCTGACATTCCTCAGCGAACTGCGTGCATGTTTCGATGAAGCGCTTCATCTGAAAGGAACATGTCCTGATAACTCACTTTATTATGTTGCTTTCGGAGCTGCCAAGCAGCCGAGTACACCGGTTCTTCTGAAGAATTGCATTGAAGCCATCGACGCATTCCACAGCACGGAATCCTATAACGCACTTCCTCCGCTTTTTGAGTCGGAAAAGGAACTGGAAGCATTTCGTATGAGACATGCCCGTTCGAAAGTTCCGGTTCTCAATCCGGATACATATATCGGTGATGTATATCTTGGAATTGATTCAGGGTCCACGACCATTAAGTCTGTGGTTGTCTCAAAAGATGGTCAGCTGCTGTTTACCCGCTATCAGGGAAATGACGGTGATCCGGTCCCCCATGTTCTTGACTTTATCCGCCATATTCGAACAGAATATCCGGGCTGGAACATTCTGGCGGGAGCAGTCACAGGTTATGGCGAAGACCTGATACGAAATGCTTTCGGCGTGGATTTCGGTCTGGTAGAAACCGTTGCCCATTTTGAAGCCGCCCGGTCATTTCTTCCTGACGTTGATTTTATTATTGACATTGGTGGACAGGACATCAAATGCTTTAAAATCCATAATGGAGCGATCGACAATATCTTTCTGAATGAAGCCTGTTCCTCTGGCTGCGGTTCTTTTTTGCAGACCTTTGCAGGTGCACTCGGTTACTCCATTGCTGATTTTGCGCAGCTGGGACTTGCAGCACGCCGCCCGGTCGATCTTGGAAGCCGCTGCACCGTATTCATGAATTCTTCGGTCAAGCAGGCCCAGAAAGATGGTGCAGATATTACGGATATCTCAGCGGGTCTGTCTATCTCAGTTGTCAAAAATGCCCTCTATAAGGTTATCCGATGCGGGCGGCCTGAAGAACTCGGCCGCAGGATTGTCGTTCAGGGCGGTACATTTCTGAACGATGCGGTTCTTCGTGCTTTTGAAAAAGAACTGGGTGTTGATGTCATCCGACCGGATATTGCCGGTCTGATGGGAGCATATGGTGCCGCACTATATGCCAGAACACAGCGCAGTATTCATCCGGGGAAAAGCACGATTCTCGATCTTGCGGCCATTGATTCTTTCCAGCACTCCGTCAAGGAAGTACGGTGCGGGCTGTGTGAAAACCATTGCCGTCTGACTGTTCACAACTTTGGCGCCAAGCGGAAATACATCAGCGGGAATCGTTGTGATCGCCCTGTTACCGGCACGAAAAAAAATGACGAACTCAATCTGTATGCCTATAAACAGGCCAGGATCACCGCTCTTCGGAATACTCATCCGGAAAACCCACGGAGAGGCCGGATTGGCATTCCCATGGGACTTAATTTGTTTGAACTGCTTCCCTTCTGGCATGCCCTGTTCACAGACCTGGGATTTGATCCTGTTGTCTCTCCTTATTCGACGCGTGAACTGTATATTTCCGGTCAGGCAACTATCCCATCTGATACGGTCTGTTTTCCTGCCAAGTTGCTGCACGGACATGTGCAGTGGCTGATCGATCAGGGCATAAAAACTGTTTTCTATCCCTGTATGACCTACAACATGGATGAACAACTGGGTGACAATCATTATAACTGTCCTGTCGTAGCGTATTATCCGGAGGTTATCTCTGCAAACATGCCTGCAGTACAAAACATCCGTTTCATTCATGACTATGTTGGTATAGATCATCGGCATCATTTTCCATCTAAACTCTATCAAATACTGCAGAAATCTTTTCCGGATATTACCCGGTCTGAAGTCCGTCATGCCTGTACAAAGGCCTATGCTGCATATGAGGACTGGATGCAGGATATCCGGAAAACCGGTGCAGAGATGATGGAAAAAGCCCGTGCAGAGAATCGTCGGATTATCTGTCTCATTGGTCGTCCGTACCATGTTGATCCGGAAATCAATCATAGTATCGACCGGCTGATTTCAGGTTTTGGTGCCGCAGTCATCACGGAAGATTCTCTGAGTGCGTATATGCGTAAGGAGCCGGTTCATGTACTGAATCAGTGGACTTACCATTCCCGGCTGTATGCAGCTGCCAAATATATTACCTCACAGCCTGATATCAATCTGGTTCAGCTGGTTTCCTTTGGCTGTGGAGTCGATGCGATTACAACCGACGAAGTCCGGGAAATTCTTGAAGATGCCGGGAAGATTTATACACAGATTAAAATTGATGAAATTACCAATCTCGGTGCGGTTCGCATTCGACTCAGGTCTCTGTTTGCAGCCATTGAACAGCAGGAATCCAGTAAGCGCAAGGAGGACATGTGAGTGGAAATTGAACATGTAGAGTTTACTAAGGAAATGCGGGAACAGGGTTACACGATTCTTGTTCCGAATATGCTCGAATTTCATTTTTCTCTGATTGAGAGGGTACTTCGGCTGAACGGATATAATGCGGTTGTGCTTAAGAATCGTGGGCCTAATGTCATGGCAGAGGGACTGAAGTATGTTCATAATGATACCTGTGTTCCCGCGCTGCTGGTTATCGGTCAGTTTCTTGATGCACTGCATTCAGGACAGTATGATCTGCATAAAACAGCGCTGATCATAACACAGACAGGCGGCGGTTGCCGTGCCAGCAACTATATTTTTCTTTTGCGTAAGGCACTTCGAAAGGCCGGACTCGGATTTATTCCGGTAATATCAGCAAACCTGTCCGGCCTTGAACATGCCTCTGGCTTTAAAGTGACCATTCCCCTTCTTCGACAGCTCATTGCCAGTCTGATCTACGGTGACTGTATCATGTGTGCATCCAATCAGACACGTCCGTATGAATATCGGAAAGGACAGACGGATGAACTGGTTGAAACGTGGAATGAGCGACTTGTCAATCAGTTTAATAAAGGAAAAGGGCTCGGATACAGGGATATGCGTGAAAATCTACGGCAGATTGTCAATGATTTTGATGCTATAGAGCGCAGTTCTGAGCCAAAGACCAAAGTTGGGGTCGTTGGAGAAATCTATGTGAAATATTCTTCGCTTGGAAACAATGGCCTTGAGGAATTTCTCAAGAAACAGGATTGCGAGTACATGCTGCCAGGCATTATGGGATTCATCCTTTTTAAAATTGATAATCGGATTGAAGATATTCATCTCTATGGAGGCAGCTTTCTCAAACTGATTTTGTGCAAAATATTCCTGCGTTACTGTCTGCGGATGGAGCGTATTCTGATTGCTCCCTTTAAAGAACACGACCGTTTTGTTCCTCCGACAGAATATATGCATATCAAGTCCCTAGTGAAAGGGGTTATAGGATATGGATCTAAAATGGGCGAAGGATGGCTTCTGACAGCGGAAATGCTGGAACTTGCTGAAAACGGGTATGAAAATATCGTTTGTGCCCAGCCGTTCGGCTGTCTCCCGAATCATATCAACGGAAAGGGTATGATCCGACGCCTGACTGAGGTTCATCCGGGAATCAACATCGTTCCCATAGACTATGATCTTTCTGCAACGAAAGTTAATCAGGAAAACCGAATCCGCCTTATGTTGGCGGTTGCGCACGATCAGGCTGCAAAGAAGCTTCAGCAGGAGGCACTTATCGCACAGGATGAGCAGATTGCCGAAGCACGGCGTGCCTGGGAAAAAACATCGGAGTCCAATAAAACGTCATCAAAATAAGAAACTGCCCTCAGAGAGGGCAGTTTTTTTCTGGCAGTTAATGATTCGAAGGTCCTGTTTACTTGTCGGAGACAGTTCCCGGCAGTGACTTACTGAACTCATTGACCACATAAAGAAAGTCCTGAGCCATAATCTGATTCTTGTTCTGCCAGTCGCCAATATCCGGAACTCCCTGTACACGCTGATAGGTAATAAGGTTTTCTGAGGGGACATATCGAATTATAATCGACTCCTGTGTATCTGTAAAAATGGTCATCATCGCATGATCCGCATTTCCGGTATTCACGTAACTTTTTCCAACAGATGTTTCGAGCACTTTCTGAAAAGCGTTCATCTCCGCTGAATTCACAGATTCGCCGTTTGTGAGATGCAGTGCTGTATCCATATAACAGAGTACAGAAAAGATGGTTTCATAGCCCAAATTCTTTTCAAGGGTTGCTCCCTCTGACCATGGAAGGGTTGTCAGCAGACCGCCGTTAAAGGTATCCGTGAATAATTCTGCAGACTCGGCTATGCTGAGGCTGCAGAAAGAAATGAATAATATCAGGATAAACAGAATGATACTCTTGCGCATATCGTCCCTTTCTATTGCATATGAACGTCTGTTTATTCGTAACCGAGGGTATGAAGATCTGACTGTTTATTACGCCAGTCTTCACGTACCTTCACCCAGAGCTGCAGATTGACTCTTGTTCCAAGCAACTTTTCTATATCAAGACGGGCTTCCTTGCCGATCAGTTTTAACATGCTACCCTGTTTTCCGATGATGATTCCTTTGTGGCTGGCCCGTTCGCAGTACAGCGTTGCATGGATTTCCGTCAGATTATCACTGACAGCTTCGATGCGCATCATTTCCACGCCAATGCCGTGGGGAACTTCATCGCGAAGATGAAGAAGGGCTTTTTCACGGATGATTTCACCGCAGATGAGCCTTTCGGGCTGATCGGTCATCATATCATCAGGAAAATACCTGGGACCCTCAGGAAGCAGATTAACAAGAGAGTGCCGAAGTTCTCCCATCCCCTGTCCACCCTCTGCACTGATTGGAATTACTGCATCATAGCCTGCCTCAGCAAACTCTTGCAGACGTTCAAAAATCACATTTTCTGGGACAGCATCCGTTTTGTTCAGCACCAGAACCTTTGGAACTTTGGTAGCGGACATCTGTTCGATGATGGCGCGGTCCTGTTTTCCTATTTCATTGATGGCCACGACGACTATCAGAAGGTCAATTCCCTCCATAGCATCATGGATGCTTTTTACCATGTATTCTCCAAGCTTTGTTCGGGGCTCATGCATGCCGGGTGTATCCAGAAACACAAGCTGCCAGTTTTCGCCGGTTGAGACACCCATAATCCGGTTTCTCGTCGTCTGTGGTTTGCTCGAGACGATAGCAACTTTTTCGCCTACCATGGCATTCATCAGAGTGGATTTGCCTACGTTTGGCCGTCCGACGATAGCAGCAAATCCGGAGTAAAATTTCCCGTCATTATCCATATCTGATGCATGATCCTTTCTTACTAATCCTGCGGTGACAGAATGAAACCGCATGGCAGAAGTTCTTTCAGTGATGTCCGGAGAATATTACCGTCCCAGGCAATCAGAATATCAAGCTCTGGTGCAAACTCATGAAGTGACTGACGGCAGGCACCACAGGGATACGGAGCTGAACCACTGGCGGTCACGGCCAGCTTTGTAAACTTTCTGGCTCCTTCGCTGACTGCCTTTACCAATGCTGTACGTTCGGCACAGTAACTGTTCGGATAAGCGTTGTTTTCTACATTGCATCCCTTGAAAACCCGGCCGTCCTCACAGAGCAGAGCAGCTCCAACTTTATAACCGGAATAAGGTGCATAGGCAAATTCTCGGGCTTCATAGGCCAGAGTAATCAGTTCCTCGTCCGTCAATAATGATTCCTCCTCTCGAAACAGACCAACTGCGTTCAGCGATGCCTTTTCATGTGCCCGCATGATCATACGATCTCTGTCTTCCATATGATCGTAGCCCATCAGATGAAACATGGCATGAGTCATTAGATACCCGGTCTCTCTGTTTATGGGATGTCCATATTCCTGTGCCTGAGAGAGAATGTGATCATGGGAAAGTATAATATCACCCAGGAAGACGGCATTCATTTCCGGATCGTACTCCTCCAGAAGCAGGTTCTTCGCATTTCTGGCGGTTCGGCCTGCAGGATAAGTGACACTCGGAAAGGAAAGAACGTCTGTAGAACGGTCTGTTCCACGTTGTTCCCGGTTAATCTCCTGAATTTCCTGGTCATTCGTTATTCGGACAAACACATATACAGGCAAAGCAAGCCCTTCTACTGCAAGTGAAGATTCAGCACATCTACGCAGAAGTGCCAGATCTTCTCCGTTGAGAAAATGACTGCTGTCATCTATTTCAAGTCTGATCATAGCGATACCATCATCTCTTTTTTCTGTTGGACCTGTTGCGGATCTTGTTCAGATCCGGATACTCAATACGTTCATGGAATACTCCCTGAAGAACGGTTTCAAAAGCAAATGTGATTCGGCCGATATCTCTGAATGTCAGCGGGCATTCATCCAGCTGTCCATCCTCCATTTTTCCGCGTATCAGCTTTCGGATCATCTGGGAAATCTTTTCATGAGTAGGTTCCTGAATAGAGCGAACGGCAGCTTCAACGGTATCGGCCATCATAAGAATGCCTGCTTCTGCAGTCTGAGGCTTCGGACCAGCATAGCGGAATTCGGAGATATCAACGTTCTCCTCTCCATACTGCTGGACAGCTTTTGCATAGAAATACATGACCGGAGTGTCTCCGTGATGCTGCCGGATCATATCAATAATCGGTTCCGGCAGATGGTGTTTCTTAGCCAGCTCAACCCCATCGAGGGTATGTTCGGTCAGAATGGCTGTTGATACCCGTGGATCTCTATGGTCATGGGGATTCTCTCCCATTTGATTTTCCTTGAAATACATCGGACGAATCAGTTTTCCGATATCATGATAATATGCACCTACACGGCATAGAAGCGCATTGACTCCCACCGCCTCTGCGGCCGCTTCGGCCAGATTGGCTACCACCATGGAATGATGGTAAGTGCCCGGCGTTTCAATCATCAGGCGCTTCAGAAGAGGCTGGCTTGGACTTGAAAGCTCTATCAGCTTGGAAGGTGTCGTCAGATTAAACAGACTTTCGAAAACGGATTGCAGACCGAGGCATATAATTGCGGAAAACAATGCACCGAAAATAACCAGCAGCGAATTCTGGAACACATCGCTGGTGTCACTGGAACTGAGTGTCAGAACACAAGCCAGCAGAATCAGCTGAAAACAGCCGGTAATCAGACTGTCGATAATGGTCAGGATACGCGTCGTACTTTTCCTCATCAGGAAAATAACGAGCGTACCGCCAAGACTGCTGGCCAGCAGAACTCCAAGCATCTGTGAGGTTTCAAAATCCGTACGCTTCATGATGACGAATGTCAGAATCAGCGAAAGAAGAAAATTGACGGCATATGCCTCACGAGCCCCTATCAGATTGACTACCAGCATGGCAGCCAGCAGCATCGGCATGGTTGTAAGACCTATATACATTCCCATCAGGATACAGAAAACCAGAGTCAGCAGAAGGGAAATGGCCATGACCAATGCACGTTTGCCATCCTGAAAGAGATTCGGGATAAACATATACACGTACACATATGTAATAGCAAGGAATGAGAGAATAAGCAGCGAGGAACTGATATAAAGGAAATAATCCGTTTTCTTTCCAGCCAGAAGACCAAGTGAATCCAGAATGGCATACTGTTCCGCTGTAATACGGTCGCCTTTCACTACAATGTTCTGATCCTGCTTGTAAACAATGGGTTCAACTGCATCCCGAGCCTTCTGCCGGTTTTCCTCTGTTACCTGCTGATCAATCAGCATATTTGGCTGCAATGTACCTCTGAGTGTTGGAATAGCTACATTGTACCAAAGGTCTGTTCTCGTATTGTATGCAACGATCTGCTGAATATTGCTTATTGCATCGCCAAGTTGTCCCTCTGTAATGGTCGATATCAGAGCTGTCCTTGCAGCGCTGGTCAGACTGCGGTATAGTGATTCAAAATCTCCTTCATTTGTTCGCATCAGAGTCTGCAGCTGATAATTGGAAAGAGGAATGACACTGAGGAGCTTCTGTGCCTGCGCATAGTCATCGTCTGTAAATGAACCGGTCATTGTCGTCCAGGAAGAACGGATCTGCTGGCCCAATTCGCGGACTGAACGCAGTTCGGAGAACACCTTTTCGATGTTTACCATAACGGTATCGCTGACGGTGTCATCCTTATAATATACAGGTGAAACGGCATCTGCTGCTGCCTTGCGACGTCTTTCCGTTGTCAACTCATCCACAACGTCCTTGCTGGCCGTAATGGTAACCGGGGATACCTCTCCGATGTTCAGATCATACTGAGGCGGGACAATGGATAACAGACAGATAAACAAAAGCAGTAAATACAGTGCAACAGTGAAGAGAACCTGTTTACTTTTGCGGCTCAGATTCTGCAGAAAGCTCTGAGGTGAAACTCGGTTTCCTTCCATGTTCAGTCTCCTTTTTTGCGGCATATGAGTTATATGCTTCGACAATTTTCTGAACCAGCTCATGACGCACTACATCATGTGCCGTCAGTTCCATGATGGCAATTTCCTTCACATCCCGGAGAACTCTGACTGCCTCATCCAGACCGCTCTGTTTTCCGAAGCCCAGATCCTTTTGCGATGGATCTCCGGTGACAATTACTTTTGAACGGAATCCGAGACGGGTCAGGAACATTTTCATCTGTTCCCGGGTAGTATTCTGTGCCTCATCCAGGATAATAAAGGCATCTGAAAGCGTTCGGCCGCGCATGTATGCCAGTGGTGCTACTTCTATTACTCCTCGTTCCTGCAGACGCTGGGCTGTATCTGCACCCAAAAGATCGTACATGGCATCATACAGTGGCCTCAGGTAAGGATCTACTTTCTGATTCAGATCTCCGGGTAGAAATCCCAGTTTTTCTCCCGCTTCCACAGCCGGACGTGTCAGAATTATTCTTTCTACCTGTTTACTCTTGAGTGCGCTGACTGCCATGGCGACCGCTAAATACGTCTTGCCGGTACCCGCAGGCCCAACGGCAAAGGTCAGTGTGTGATTTTTAACTGCATCTACATACGCAAGCTGTCCGAGTGTTTTGCATCGGATCGGTCTGCCTCTGAATGTGCTGGCCACAACTTCTGTGTATAGCGAATCTATTTTGTCCAGTTCACCTTTTCGTGCCAGCTGGACGGCATAACTGACTACCGCCGGATCCACATGCTCTTTGTCAAGTACCAGACGGTACAGCCTGCTGATGATGTCATTGGTCAGGTCGACACTTTCTGCTTCTCCGCCTTCTACCACAATTGTTCCGTTTCTGAGTTCTATATGGACATTCATCAGCGACTCAAGACGGCGCATGTTTTCATCTCCGCTGCCGAAGAGCGCTTGGAAAAGATCTGGTCTTGTCACATTCCCCAACTGTTCGCTCACATCTAAACCCCTCTGCGATGAAATCAGACTGTTCTTTTAATGAGCTGTTCTCTGGAGATTCTCCAAAGCCAGTTCGTAAAGACTGTCATAGGCGTGCATCCGCCTGATATTCATAGTTAATTCAAAAAACTGCTCGAGATTTGTCTGACACTCCTCAAGATGAGAAACCATTTCCGCATATACGTCGTCTTCTGAAAGCTTCTTGTTTGGAATGGCAAGTATGCGCATATGATGAGGATTGATCATCAGCAGGATACAGTAAATATCTCTTTTTCCCGTATTCTCAAAGATATTACGAAGTGCGTTTTCGAGTCTGTCCCGTCCGTACTGCCAGACTTCTGACAGGAAAAAATCACCCTGAGGCAGGCGGAAAGACGCAATGGCAACTGGTCTGAGAGGGTCAATGTCCGTCATTCCGAGTGTATGCAGTTTTTCGTCGACTTGTTCAGAAGTATATCCGTCGCCCCGAAGGAGGTCGCAAAAGAAACGGGAACACATGACTTTTGTCAGATCATCCGGCTGAGAAATCTGCCGTTGTGCGTCCCGTGTTGCAAGTTCACGTCTGGCGTTTCCAAGTTCTCTTCGAAGCAGCTTGGGATCACGCATCGTTTCGATTCCCATAATATCAGGCTTTTTCATAATAAATGACGACATCAGTTTTCCTTCACTGATCGGAAGGAGCCATGAAACTACGTCAAAATGTCCGTTGCTCAGTTGATGAATTCCAGCTTCAGCGTTTTTCATCACTGTCGGCTTTTCAAATCCCTGAGCCTCCCAATCCGGATAATTATTGTAAAGCGCACAAATATCCGGCTTGTCCGTCACAAGAAGCAATCTGTACATACATCCTCCTGAATCAGGCAACACTATTCCCAATGCCATTATATATTACGATGCCGAAAGAAACAACTACTTTTCTATTATTCTGTGATGTTTCGCCGATCCATTTCACTGATGGAAAAACTACAGATTCCTCTTTATTCGAGTCCGAGCTTCCGGTAGATTTCATCTACGTGTCTCAGATGATGCGAAAGCGCGAAGCATTGCAGAATCTGTTCCTCAGAGAGATGTTTACGGATATTCTCGCTTTCAAGAAGCAGTTTTTTGAACGAAACCTGTTCTTCCCATGCCTGCATGGCACATTTCTGTACCAGATCATACGCTGTTTCCCGCAGCATTCCGCTGCTGATAAGAGTCAGCAGTACCTGCTGGGAGTAAGGCAGGTCGTAGGACAGATTCATGGAACGGACCATGTTTTCAGGATAGACATTAAGATCCTTCAGGATACGGTTCATCGTGATGAACATATGCTCAAGGAGCGATGTGGCATCCGGCAGAATGATCCGTTCAACGGATGAATGGCTGATGTCCCGTTCATGCCACAGCGCCACATCCTCCATGGCCGTCATTGCATAACCCCGAAGCAGTCTTGAAAGACCGCAGACTTTTTCACAGTTGATCGGGTTACGTTTATGCGGCATGGCAGAGGAACCTTTCTGTCCTTTGCGGAATGGTTCTTCCACTTCACGAATTTCTGTCCGCTGAAGACTGCGGATCTCAAGTGCAATCTTTTCCAGGCAGGAACCGGTAATGGCTACGGCCGAGAGAAACTCCGCATACCGGTCACGCTGCAGTACCTGTGTGCTGATGGGGGCAGGTTTCAGTCCAAGATGCTCACAGACATATTGTTCGACAAAAGGGTCAACATTAGCATAGGTTCCTACCGCACCAGATATTTTTCCGACACGGATGGTTTCAAGCGCATGTTCCATTCTGGAAAGATTACGTCCCATGTCTTCGTACCACAAGGCAAACTTCAGTCCGAGAGTTGTTGGTTCTGCGTGTACACCGTGTGTTCGTCCCATAATGGGAGTCTGTTTATAACAGACAGCCTGTTTTTTCAGAATGCCGCGCATTTCACGGATATCTTCTATCAGGAAATTACATGCTTCTACGGCTGTGCTGGAAAGTGCGGTATCCACTACGTCTGTGCTGGTCAGACCGAAATGCAGGTACTTGCTCTCCTCACCCAGACTTTCTGCCACGCAGCGCGTAAAGGCAACCACATCATGCCGGGTACTGCTCTCAATTTCAGAAATCCTCTCTACGGTAAAGCGAGCATTCTGACGCATTTTTTCTGCATCTTCACGTGGAACGATTCCAAGCTGAGCCCAGGCTTCTGCTGCCAGAAGTTCCACCTCCAGCCAGGTCCTGTATTTGTGCTCAAGACTCCATAGATCCCCCATGCGTTCACTTGTATACCGATCTATCATAACTTCTCTCCATTTTTCAAAAGAAACAGGATTCCATGCCCTGACTTCTTTCAGACCTGAAATCCTGTTCTCTGCATGTATTCTTATCCTTCGTATCCGTTTGGATTATTCTTCTGCCAGCGCCATCCGTCTCTGCACATATCGTCAATCTCTTTGCCGGCAGTCCAGCCCAGAAGTTCTTTCGCCTTAGTTGCATCTGCGTAGCACTCTGCAATATCACCGGCTCTTCTGGCTTCAATCTTGTACGGAATTTTGATCCCGTTTACCTGCTCAAACGTTTTGATGATTTCAAGAACGCTGTATCCATGTCCGGTTCCGAGATTGATAACCTCTGTACCTGTGTGCTTCTGAGCGTATTCTGCAGCCAGTACATGTCCCTTGGCCAGATCTACTACATGGATATAATCCCGGACACCGGTGCCATCTTTGGTCTTGTAATCATCGCCATATACGTGGAGATACGGAAGTTTTCCGAGAGCTACCTGAAGGATATATGGGAACAGATTGTTCGGAATACCGTTAGGCATCTCGCCGATCCGTCCGGTTTCGTGTGCACCAATGGGATTAAAATACCGGAGAAGAACAATGGACCATTCCGGATTGGCTTTAGCGGCGTCTGTAAGGATTCGCTCATTCATGTATTTTGTCCACCCATAAGGGTTAGTTGCACTGGTGGGCATGGTTTCATCAAGCGGCATATGATCCGGAATACCATACACAGTGGCGGATGAGCTGAAAATAAACCGACGTACATCGTACTTTTTCATTGCCTCCAGCATAGTCAATGTACAGTCCAGATTGTTCCGATAATACTCAACCGGCTTTGCAACAGATTCACCGACTGCCTTGTATGCGGCAAAGTGAATGATGGCATCAATTTTATTATCCTCAAAAATAGGTGCAACTGCGGCAGCGTCGGTCACATCCGCCTCATAAAACCGTACTTTTTTTCCTGTAATTTCTTCAATCCGCTCAAGAACATGTACATTGCTGTTGTAAAGGTTGTCAACGATCACGACCTCGTGACCTGCATTCAGAAGTTCTACACAGGTATGGCTACCGATATACCCGGCTCCGCCTGTACAAAGAATTGTCATTGTACATCCTCCCATAAATGTCATTGCATGTTCTTATCCGCATCACCCAGAAACAGGCGGATGAACAATTTTCTTTATTATACCTTATTCAGGATTGATCGTCAATTTCGGGAAAACAGATGCCGGACAACATGGTTGGAACACATTAAACTTCGGATGTACAGCCATTTTCCGTTATTTGTTTACTTCGTATAGTCAACAGAGTTCTCAGTTTTCAAATTCAAAGACAGCCTGCTGCCATTCATTCGTAAACTCTTCCAGACAGTAGTTCTTCTGACGGATGTATTCTGAGACCTGAATGCCTACATAGCGAAGATGCCAGGGCTCATAAATAATTTCTGTCAGATCCTCTTTTTCTTTCTGATACCGGATAATGAAACCAAAGTCCCAGCAGTGTTCCGCCAGCCAGATACCTTCTTTTGTCTTACCGAAAGCACTGGTAAATTTTTTCCCGATGCCTGCCTTATTGATCACATCAATTCCCAGACCTGTCTGATGATCCGATGATCCAGGGACTGCTACTACACCGTCGTCCTTTCCGTTGTTTTTCTTCAAACGGTTGTAGTACATCGTCTTCTGGGTTCTGTAACTACGGTATCCGGAGTGAGCATACAGGGATATTCCATCTGCTTTAGCCGCTTCAAACATAGCTGAAAGCGCCTCTGAGGCAGCGGCACGCATCTGAATCGGAGTTGAGCTGATTTTTCTCACCTTGACATTAACCAGGTCCTGAGGAATATAGTCCTCTCCCAGTAAATGTGTTTTATTGGCAAGAACGATATAATCGCTAGTTTTAAGAAGCTCATATGGAATCGGATAATTCCACGTTTTCTCGACCAGTGTCTGTACTTCCTCCGCGTTTTCCATAGTCGCCAGATCCAGACGTTCCGCCATGCTTCCCGTTTCCATCAGGATCAGCATGAATAGAAAGATCAATCCCAGTGTTCTCCTGTTCAACAACAATCTCCTCCTGTTCAAGATTCTTTATCCGTTCCCTTCGTATCATCCGGATGTATTCCTCAAATGTGACATCCAGATTCCGGATTTCCATCGCTGCTTCCGTTCCTACGAAACGAATATGCCAGGGCTCATAAATATAGCCCGTAATATGCTCTTTTCCTTTCGGATAGCGAAGAATAAAACCGTATTCCCAGCAATGCTGGTCTACCCAGATTCCCTCCGGCGAAGCGGCAATCGCTTCCGTAAGGCCTTTTCCCAGTGTTGATTCTCCTTCAAAGTCCATGGCAAGTCCGGTCTGATGTTCGGAATACCCTGGTTTGGCAACACTGGAAATTCTCGATTCCGACCGGTCTTTTCGGTTATAGATGGCCTTTTGTGTTGCATAACTTCGGAAACCGCTGAGAGCATAAAGTTTTATGCCTTCCTGACCGGCTGCATTAAACATCCGTTCAAGGGCTGCAGCAGCATCCGGGCGCATATAGATGTTTCCCGATACTTTTTCCTCAACCGGATCGACAGAGGGTTTCATCAGCATGACCGGAAGGACAGGAGCTTTGTTCTGCTTGTTGACCAGAAGCAGTGTATCCATGGGATTCTGATGAGGCATCATATACCCCCAGGACTGGAATGCCATTGTGAATCCGAGAAGGATGCCCGCAAATGACTCAAGAAACATCGACTTCCTTTTCCTTTCTGTTCTGTCGGAAGAAATCTGTACATTTCTTTCAGACGGGCATAATTATACGTTTTCGCCAACGGAAATACAATCCCTGTCAAACTGATGATAGAGATGTCCAAGCATCGCATCATCTGCTTCTACAATGAGTGTATATCCGGTATCTGTGTAAGACTCTTCCAGAACATGGCAATTTCTGTGTATCCATGCCTCACCCTGTGCCTGATTATACGGAAGAGTTACCGTGATCTGCTTTGTGGCTTCGCGTAGTTTTTTTCGGATCTGTGAGAGGAGTGTTTCCAGTCCCTCCCCAGTTACTGCACTGATCCGGACGGCTTCAGGAAAAGCGTTTTCATCCGGATTCGAACTAAGATCCGTTTTATTCAGAACATGGAGTAGAGGTTTTCCGTCAGCATCAAGAGAGTGAAGGACATCCATGACGACATTGTACTGCTCATGCAACTGAGGAGAAGATCCATCCGAGACAATCAGCAGAAGATCAGCTGTAAGCGTTTCCTCCAGTGTGGAATGGAATGCCTCAACAAGTGCGTGCGGCAGCTTGCTGATAAACCCGACCGTGTCAATCAGCAGGAAACTGTCACTTCCGTCCGGAAATCGAACTGTTCTGACCAGAGGATCAAGGGTGGCAAACAACATGTTTTCTGCAAAGGAACTTTCACCGCTGAGCCGGTTTAGAAGAGTCGTTTTTCCGGCATTGGTATAACCGACAAGAGCCACCGTTTTCATCTGATTGCGTTCCCGTTTTCCACGACGTAAGCGTCTTTGATCTCCGAGACGGTCAATCTCGCTCTGAAGTGCGGAAAGGCGTTTCCGAATACGCCGCCTGTCCATTTCCAACTGTGTTTCTCCGGGGCCTCGGGTTCCGATGCCGCCGCCAAGACGGGAAAGTGCAATCCCGTGTCCGGTAAGTCTGGGAAGCTGATACACCAACTGTGCCATTTCAACCTGCAGTTTTCCCTCCAGAGATCGTGCACGCTGAGCAAAAATATCCAATATCAGGGCAGTCCGGTCAATGACTCGTGCTCCAGAGAGAATCTGTTCCAGATTTCGCTGCTGGACACCGCTGAGTTCATCATCAAAAATAATCAGATCCGCCTCTCTGGCCTGCGCAAACAGTGAAAGCTCATCTGCCTTTCCATGACCGATGAAGGTAGCTGTATCTGGCCTGGACTTTTTCTGAATAATCTTTCCGACAACTAGCGCACCGGCTGTTTCTGCAAGTGCTGCCAGTTCTTCAATGGACTGTTCATCTTCAATACTCACCAGAACAGCGTGTTCACGTTCATCCTGTGTACTTGAACTGTGAGATGGAATCAGTGAACTCCGGTCTGTTTCCTCAATGTGATCCATCCAGGCACGCTGAGGAATAGCATGTGCTTCAACTACTTTTGTGAGAACAACACCAAGATCACCGTCTGCAGTCAGTGTCAGAAAGGATGCCTGAACGCCGGTGATATGCCCATCCATAACTCCAACTGAGGCCATACTGTCAAAATACATACTTTTCAGCGAGCTGAGATCCACATCTGAGAGATGTGCATCTCCGTTCGGATGCGTATGAATACAGCGGACTTTGCTCAGGCGGTTAGCACTGCGTCTCAGCCGTATATTTCTGAGACCGACACTGTTCTGGTTGCCGATGGAGACATCCAGTACTTCGCCGGAACGTGAAATATATACCGATACCTCCCGTCCGATCATGCTCGTAAAGGCGGCCATCATCTCAAGCATTTCTCGAGGAGCAAAACAATCCGGTTCCGTTTCAAAATCGTACAGACACTCCAGTCTGGCAAGTTCTGACTCCCGTATTCCTTCTATATTTCCGTAGATCATCTGTTATCCTTTCCGTTTTTCAAGAATTCGCTTCAGACATTGGAATGCTACAGAAAGTTCTTCCTCCGTATTTTCATGTCCAAGCGTCAAGCGAAGACTTGCAGCAGTTTTGTCGCCCCCAATGGCTGAAATGACGTGGGAAGGCTCAAGACTTCCAGCTGTACAGGCGCTTCCGGCGGATGCAGCAATGCCCGCAAGATCTAACTGCATCAGGAGACTGTCTGAATGAATACCTGGAATGGAAAAGTGCATGTTTCCAGGAAGCCGCCTTTCAAGACTCCCATTCACTGTTACATCCGGAAAAGCTTCCGTTAGGATTGTTATAAAGCGGTCGCGCATTCTGCGCATTGCCTCAAAGCTACCATTCCGGTAGTGTTCCAGTGCCAACGCCATGAGTGCAGCACCAACTACATTTTCTGTTCCTGAACGCAGGCTTTTTTCCTGTCCGCCTCCCCGCTCAAAAGGTTCAATGTGTGTTCCTGAACGGAGATACAGGGCACCAATCCCCTTTGGCGCTCCGAACTTATGTCCGGAAATTGAGAGCATATCCACAGGCAGTTTTTTAAGGTCGATGGGAAGCTGACCTGCTGCCTGAACGGCGTCTGTATGCATCCGGACACCGTTTTCCCAGGCAATTCTGCCGATTTCCTCAATCGGTTCAATGGTTCCAATTTCGTTATTCGCCATCTGTATGCTGATCAGTGCAGTATCCTGCCGAATTGCGTTCCTGACACTTTCCGGCAGAATCGTACCATCTTTCTCTGGTTTCAGCCACGTTACATCCCATCCCTGACTTTCCAGCCATCTGCAGGGATTGATCACCGCATGATGCTCAACCTGTGACGTGATGATGTGACGTTTTTCAGGGAAAGTCTGTACCGTTCCGATAACTGCCCAGTTATCGGATTCCGTACCGCCTGATGTAAAAAAGATCTCCCCAGGTTTTGCACCAAGTATTTCAGACAGTTTTTCTCGTGCCTCATCCAGTGTCCGTCTCGCCTGCCGTCCTGCGGTATATACTCCTCCCGGATTTCCCCATACTTCTGCCGAGAGTTCCCTCTGTGCCTGCAGAACACAGTCAGGCATTGGTGATGTGGCTGCGTGGTCCAGATAGATCATTCTGTTTCCTTTCCTTCACGCGGAGATTTATCCTGTCTGCGGACAGAATCTGTCACAGCATAGCCGTTCTCAAGAAGAACGGCCTCAGCTTTTTCAAAGACTGTCTCTTTTACAAGAACATAATCCGTATTAAATGTTGATACTGCAAAGATGCTGATTTCGAAATCTGCCAGAACACTGGAGAGTCCCGCCAGTATTCCCACAAGAGAAAAATCCAAAATGCCTTCTATTTTGAAGGCACGCCAACCGTCCTCTCGTTTTGCAATCAGATCATTCGGTAAATTTGCTGTCGGACATACAAGTGATATTTCATCCTCTGTTTTTCCAAGAAAATAAAAGCCGTCTTTAAATGAAAAACCATCCAGTGTACTCAGCTGACAAATTGTCAGGGACTCTGGTAGAACCCGTAAGCGTACTTTTACGGACTGATTCTGTTCCTTCAATTCTAAACTCCTGTGTATTCATTATTCATTATTCCAGAACCTGCAGAGCGTATTTTACACCATTGTTTCGATTTCTACAATGGGAACCGATTGTCGATCTGCATCCCCAAAAAAGAAGGAAGCCAGGCAGAGCTGGTTTCCTTCAGTTTCAGTTATTTGGTTAATCAGGTTTTCGGAGCTTCAGCTGTTTTTGCTGCGGTAGCAGCCGGTTTAACCGGAGCTGTAGCAGCGGCTGGTTTCGGTGCAGCCGGTTTTACCGGTGCAGCTGCAGCTTTTTTCACCTTATCCTGCCTGTTTCTGGGTGCACGGCGTTCTCTCATGGTAATCGCTTTCTTCGGACACTTCTGAGCACAGATACCGCAGCCGGTGCAGGCACCAAGAACACGGTGTGTTTTCTTCAGTTCACCCTCAATCGCATCGAATTTACAGTTCTTCGCACAGATGGTACAGCCAATGCACTTGGACGGATCAATATACGCCTCTTTCCGCTGATCAAATTCGGCGGTCATAGCGCCTGTAGGACAGACATCTGCGCATGCCATACATCCAATACACTTGGAATAGTCGATCTTTGGCAGATCGCCCACCATTTCAATAGCTCCAAAATTACAGGCTTTTGCGCAGGCGCTACAGCCAATACAGGCATTATCGCACTTATCACGCAGGGACTGACCTTTTTCAGGATTATGGCAGTACAATGCAACAACATGCCCTTCGGGCTGCATTGTCAGAACATGCTGCGGGCAGATATCAATGCAGCGTTTGCAGCTCTGACACTTATCCTTGTCAACTACTGCAATGCGCTTGATGGGATCAATATGGATTGCATCAAACGGGCAGACGCTGACGCAGCTTCCAAGTCCGAGACAGGAATATGTACAAGTTTTTGAACCGCTGTTAACCAGCTGTGCAGCGATGCAGTCCTGAATACCTTCATAATTCGCCTTATAGGTGCAATGATCGCCATAGCCCTGACAGGCGACTGTAGATACATACTTGGCATCCAGCGTTGCCTCGACACCCATGATTGCACCCATCTTTTGGGCGACCGCCATGCCGCCAGGAGCACAGGCGCCGACTTTCGCCTCGCCTTTTGCTACGGCAGTTGCATAACCGTCGCAGCCGGGGAATCCGCACGCGCCGCAGTTAGCACCTGGAAGGCAGGCACGAAGTGCATCGAACGTCGGATCCGTTTCTACTTTAAAAACTTTATCCGTAACGCCGAGGAGTGCACCGAATGCAAGACCCAGCAGACTCATGACAAGCGCGGCAATACCAATCGCAGTGATACTCACGTCATCTCCTCCTCGCTTTCATCAGATCAGACCGCTGAAGCCGTTAAACGCAACAGCCATCAGGCCGGCAGCAATCATCGCACCGGGGAATCCTTCCATCCACTTAGGCAGATTGCCGACCTCAAGGCGCTCACGGATACCTGCGAACAGGCAGATTGCCAGGGTATAACCAATAGCTGATGCCACACCGTTAAGAACGGAGAGTATCAGACCATATCCTTCAGTAACATTCAGCTGTGTTACACCGAGAACAGCACAGTTGGTAGTGATCAGAGGGAGATATACGCCGAGCGCCTGATACAGAGACGGAGACATTTTCTTGATCGCCATCTCAACAATACCGACCAGCACTGCAATCACAAGGATGAATGCAATGACCTGCAGATACTCAAGATCAAAAGGAACCAGCAGATAGGTATTTACGAGATAGGACGCGAAAGAAGCAAGAGCCATAACAAACGTGACGGCCATGCCCATGCCAAATGCCGTTTCAAGTTTTTTGGATACGCCTAAGAAAGGACAGATACCATAGAAACGCGACATGGCAAAATTGTTAACGAAGATTGATCCGATCAGAATCGTAAGAACAGCATTCATCGCATTTCCTCCTTACGCCTTCTTAGGCAGCAATTTGTTCATGAGTGCCAGCATCAGACCGAGTACGATAAAGCCGCCTGCAGGACGAATCAGAATATTCATCGGCAGATAGCCCTCCGGCATTACCTGC
The DNA here is from genome assembly GCA_902767305.1 of uncultured Eubacteriales bacterium. Taxonomy (GTDB): domain Bacteria; phylum Bacillota; class Clostridia; order Christensenellales; family Aristaeellaceae; genus Ventricola. Next base: position 650 of record CACXHF010000521.1, on the reverse strand, counting down.
ACTCCAAACCAGGTACCAACGCCCAGAATCTCACGGACAGAGGAGATCAGCGTGATGGCAATGGTAAATCCAATACCCATGCCAAGGCCGTCGACTGCAGCATCCAATGGAGGATTCTTGAACGCGAACGCTTCTGCACGTCCGAAAATGATACAGTTTACCACGATCAGCGGAATAAACACGCCCAGAGACTCATCCAGAGCAGGAAGGAATGCCTTAATAATCAGCTGAACGATAGTAACGAAAGTAGCAATAACCACAATAAAGGCAGGAATTCGAATCTGATCTGGAATCATTTTGCGAAGAAGAGAAATAACCAGATTCGAGAATATCAGAACGAATGTAACAGCAAGTCCCATGCCAATGCCGTTGCTTGCAAGTGTGGTAATTGCAAGCGTCGGGCACATACCCAAAACCATACGGAATGTCGGGTTCTCATCGACGATGCCGTTCATGAAGATATTATAATATTTCTTCATTTGCCAACCTCCTCAGCAGCCTTCTTCAGCGCATCGTTAATGGCATTACTGGTCAGCGTTGCACCACTCTTCACATCAATCTGAGCGGCGGCGATTTCCTGACCGATCAGTGCTTCAAAGACGGATTTGTCTTCGATCAGATCCGCGCCAAATCCCGGAGTCTCATCATGT
>CACXHF010000520.1 GCA_902767305.1 uncultured Eubacteriales bacterium | reverse complement strand
GTGGATGAGCAGGAAATGCCCATGGAGCAGGTACAGCGGCGCTTTGAGGCGATTTCCCGTGCCACCAACCTGCATGCACTGCTGTGCGAGGCTGCCGAGTCCTGCTCCGCCCTGGGGGATGTATACCTCAAGATCATGTGGGACGTGAGCAATACCCGCTTCCCGCAGATCCGGGTGGTGCAGGGGGACAGTGCCTATCCGGAGTACCGGCTGGGTCAGCTGCGCGCCATTCATATCTTTACGGAGATCGAGACAGGTTCCCAGTCCGGTGTTTTCCGGACGCATGAAGTGTATGAGCCGGGTGCCATTCTGACGGAACTGTTCCGGGGAACCCCGGAAAACCTGGGACTGCGCATGGATGACGGGCAGCTCCTTGAAATGGGCATCCAGCCCGCCTGTCCGGTTCCATCCGGTCTCATGCTCGCCGCCCACATTCCAAATATCCGGCCGAACCGGATGTTCCGCGGCTCTTACATGGGCAGGTCCGACTTCGACAATCTCCGGGATCTCATGGACGCGCTGGATGAGGCCTACTCCTCGTGGATCCGCGATATCCGTCTCGGCAAGGCGCGGCTCCTGGTGCCGGCGGAGTATCTGCGGCGGACCGGAGAGGACCTGTTCGGCGGCGGGCGGTCTCTGCCCACCTTTGAGTTTGATGAGGATGTCGAGACACTGGTTGCACTGGACGTGGATACGGACCGGGGCGGGAATACCATTACGCCGTCGCAGTTTGCCATCCGGGCGGATGACCATGCCAAGACCTGTCAGGACATTGTGACCAAGATCGTCTCCGGTGCCGGGTATGCGCCGCAGACGTTCGGGATCAACATCGAGGGAATGGCGCAGAGCGGGACGGCGCTGCGTATCCGGGAAAAGAAATCCTACAGCACCACCGGAAAGAAACAGGCGTACTGGCAGGATTCTCTGGAAATGCTGCTCACTGCCCTGATGCATCTGGATGCGGCGCTGTATCCAAATGCGGGAAGTGATCCGGCAGCCCATATGCACGTGCGTTTTCCGACGATTTTCACCAGTGATCTGCCCACCATGGCCTCCTCGCTGTCCATGCTGACCGGGGCGCAGGCGATGAGCACGGAGGTGAAAGTGCAGATGCTGCATCCGGACTGGACGCAGGACCAGGTGCTCTGCGAGGTGCAGCGAATTCAGAGAGAGTACGGGCTGGCAGATCCCGTGCAGACCAGTCTCACCACGGTATGAACGGTACGGACAAGCCGTACCCGGAAAGGGGAAAAGATGGAGACGATTCGAATTGACCGGTCTCAGGCAGAGACCCTGATCCGTTTTCTTGACCGGTGCAGGGAGGCGGAACGTTTTTTTGAGGTATGTCAGGCACCCTCCTACCGGCGCTTTGTGAGCAATGCCCAGGCGGATCCCGCCCTGCATGCAGCATATGCCGCACTCCGGGAGGGACTCAGTGCTGAACGGGCGGAACAGCGGCCGGAGCGGAAAAAGCCGTCTGCCGAAAAGCCGAAAGCGCAGGCAGAACGAATGCCGGGCAGTGCCAGAGCTGCTCAGCCTGAACAGAGTGAACAGAAACAGGAGGAACAGGGATGAATCTGAACAGCCGGGAAAATCCATACGGGTACGGCAATGCCATTGCCCGGGGAAAAGCGGTTCGGGAAATGACATCGCCGATTGCCGGACAGATGGAGGATGTATGCTGAGAGTGAATGAAACACATGAGAGTTTCCGTCAGGTCCTTCGCGAAGACACCGGAACAGCGCCGGTCCTGGCTCTGAGTCTGAACATGAGCCGGGATGAATACACCCTGCAGGTGGAAATGCTGGACCGGGCGTATCTGGAGGAGCATGGCGGGGAACTGACGGAGGCGCTCCGGGGTTTTCTCTGCGAGGCGGAGGAGCGCCTGCAGGCAGTGGGACTGCCTGTTCTGCCCCGGAACTGACAATGGATTCTGCTCCGCTGCGTCCGGCCGGGCGTGGCGGGGAGATCACTGCCTGGCGGACAGGTCATGTCCGCTCCCCCGAGCGGGAGACAGCCCGTTAAAAAGTCCAAGGGGAAACCTGTTCAAGGGCGAATGCCCGGACCCGGCTGCGGCCGGGTCTCTGCCAAAGGAGGGGGCAATGGTCAGATCTGCATCGGGAAGCGGCAGATGGCTGCTGCCCGGAAAGGAGCAATATGGCAAATCTGGAATTTCTGAAGCCGGTGCTGGGGGATCAGGTGTATACCAGTTTCCTCGAAAAGATGAATGAGGCACCGGGAATCAATCTGGTCAACGCATCGGACGGTTCCTATGTCCCCAAGGCCAAGTTTGACACCGAGATCGCGGCCAAGAAGCAGTATCTGAGTCAGGTGGAAGCGCTGAGCAGGGAAAAGGCAACCCTGGATGCAGAGGTCAGCACCCTGAGAAATCAGCTGCAGGAGGCCAGTGAGACCGGCAGCAAACGGGAAAAGGACATGAAAAAGGATGCGGAGATCATTGCGAAGCTGCAGGGGGAAGTGAAGCAGCTGAGCGGGGATCTGGAACAGCGGAAGCATGATCTGGAGGAGGCCGGTACGTTCAAGGGAGAGATTGAACGGCTCAACGGCATCATTGCCGAGCGTGACCGGTCCATTGAGACCATCCGGAAGCAGGGCAGGCTGAGCCTGATGCTGCGGGAAAGCGGCGCACGGAATCCGGATGTCCTGATGCGGATGATCGACATCGACAAGGTGCAGGAGAAGGATGGAAAGGTGACGGGTCTTGACGAGCAGCTGAAAGCTCTGAAGGCATCCGATCCCTACCTTTTCAATGATGTCCCTGCCCCGCGCGGCGGTGTTGACAACGCTCCGCAGCGCCCGCTGTCCGGAGATGAACTCCTGTCCCGTCAGGTGAATCTGGAGATTCGCCGCGCCGCCGGGTATAACGTTTAAGGGCCGGACACGAAGTGTCCGCCTGTCAGGC